>CAZTEP010000101.1:0-5365 GCA_964612325.1 uncultured Anaerolineaceae bacterium | reverse complement strand
AACCCAAGAGAAGGATTAAGCGCTTTCAAGGCTTTTAACGTCTGGTTTATGCAAGTGCGCGCCCAGGCTTGTTCAATCGCAAAATCAGAAATACTCACCGCAAATTGCTTCTGGCACAGGACCTTGTTATGCAAATAATCGCTCACTTCAGTTTTATTCAAATGCTGAGACAGATAATGTTGCGTTTTTTGAATAGTGACATCATCAATCCTGTTTTGACGATTGATTGCCATCAAACCATTACTGTTAGCCAATAAAAGCCGACAGCTTTCAAGACTGAGATCAGCTAACAACACCCCTTTTTGGCTTTTGTTTAATGCCGCGATAAAACGCGCGATACGCCCCATCGCGAAACTGGCCGGAACAAGTGGTGCCTGAAGCTGCTCCTGCAATTCACGCAATTGAGGGAACTGTTGCAAGCGCACACGCTCATAAGCACGCAACATCGCCTGCCAGGCAACGCTCAGGTCTTCTTCACCGGGAAGGCTCCGTAAGCTATCGGCCAAATGAAAGTCCGCGCCGGCTTCAATTTCAATGCGCGCGTAATCCGCCAGGACCTGATTGCCGGCATACACAATTTGCGGTTGAATTTTGTTTGGGATTAAATGGTACAGCAATCGAATGTTCTCAATCGCGTTGCGCAAAGCGCGACTGGCACCCTCTTCAGCGCCACCGGCAATGACAACCATTTCTATTTCAGTAGAACTTAAGGCCTGTAATTGCGCACTCTGATTTTGGGGATCCAACAAGCGAATTTCAAGCACAATTTCAGCATCAAACAAGCTCACCAAACGGCGCAAAGAAGCCATTGAATAAGCTTCAGATATACCCAAAAGAGCGACCCTAATCGGTCTGGCTGCTGAAAAACTAAATCCAACACCACTCAAACCCTCAAGACTGGCATGCCCTTCGTGTGCTAAGTGCCCATGCTCATCCAAAAGAGCGAATAAAGATTGCGCTTCCAAAGCGCGCATGTTAGCCACAAAAGCAGACATCAAGCCATCAGGATTCCGCAACTCAAAGCTCTCTTTTGCGTCAGCAATCAAATTGTAAGGTCCCGTGCTTTTTTGAAAGAGCAAACTGCTTATTTCATGGTTTCCAATGTCCAAACTAAGATAAGTTTTACCCACACTAAGCCTCTATCCACCCAACAAGCGACTGAAAAAAGTAACTATCTCGCTCAAATTACCAATTAATGCAATCAGAGCAGAGCTCATTAAACCCACAAAAAGTCCCCCAAAGCTAATGCCCAGGAAGATTTGACCAACTTTTGACATACCTTTCAAAACAGCTGAACTATCTGACTGGCCCGACAGTTTTTCCTGGCGTTCTCTAAAGAAAGCCAGAACCGCCACAACGCCAATCAAAATAGCAATGGCTTCAACCAAACCCCACCATCGGATTGTGCTGTAACTTGCCACAACACCCGGTGAAAAACGGTGAAAAACACTCAAAAGTTGTGGCGCCAGGGTGCCCCGGCTGATACCTATCAATGCCATAGCTGCCATCGCGCCTACTAAAAAAGCCAGGGGAATCCTGCCCATGCGGCTGCCTCGCTTGAAAAGCATCAAAGCCAAAAGGACTGACAAAATCAAAGGCACCAATGCCAAATAAAAAGCTTGCGTGCCAGGTTGAGTCAAAGGCTTAATCAGCATCGGCAAGATGACCGACCGAATGATTAAAAGCGTCGCGAAGCCAGTGCCAACACCCACTAAAAGATAAAGCGCTATACCAAAAAAGACATTATCCTTTATCAGATAGCTAAAAATCATCAGCGTTAAAGCCAGGCCAACAAGACCCAAAATCAAATCCGCGCTGCTCATTTGCTGACCTCTATCTCAGGACGTTCAAGCCGTCCATGCTTAGCATTGTAAAATACCGCGATAACGAATAAAACCAGAATAATCGCCATGCCGGCTTTATAAACGTTTTGATTAAGCACAGCTTGTGTCTCAGTATCAGGCAATCCTTGGTTCCCACTTAGATAAGCCAAAATTTGCCCACTGTAAAAATAAGGCTGAATGGCAACCGCCTCTTTTTGACTGACAATAGCCAACGTGTATAAAGAATCCTGATTTGGGGCAACCTGTTCAAGCCAGCCCCGCACGGTTAAGGATGAATCGGTCAAGAGCAAAACATAATCGAAATCTTCAAGCTGTGGCAGATTTTCCTGTAACAAAGACTGTGCCGGTTTATCCTTTTGGTTTATGGACATATCGAGCATCGCGAACTGCCCACCCGCTAAAAAGACCGGGAACCGTGCGGTATTGAGGCCCATTTTGTCATATAGACCCGCTTTTTTATAAAGGCTTTCCGCCAACCATAACCCATCCATGCGTAAAGTGATTGCCTGCCAGTCAATCCCCTTTTCATCCAGTTGTTTCAGCACTGGTGTCGCCAAAGCTTCAAGCTCAGGCGCGCTCGCGGAATAATAACTCATTACCAGGAGCACTTGCTTATCAGGTGTTATCCCATCCAGATAACGCGCGAAGCGTAGCTGAGGCATACTTGGCAAGGGATTCTTAGCTGTACCCGATGGCAAAAACAAAATGGCTAAGAGCAATAAGCCAATCACCGCCAGGCCGATGATTAAGCGTGTCCAGGTCATTTTTGGTTCAGCAGTTTTTCCTGCCGTTCGGGGAGGACGGCTTTCATCGCTAATAAGAGTCTTTAATAAGGCAACTTTTTCGTGTTGTCCACGTAAAATGAGCAAATCCTGAATAATGGCTTCCTTTTCTTTGGCCCGTGCTTTTCGCTCTGCCTTCTCATCTTTAGCGTCATCCGTGTTTTCTAAAAGGCCATCCAACGCGTCAGTATTAAAAACCTCTTCCGCTTTGAGTTTCGTTTCACTCAACAACACAAACTGGCTGTCATCGCTTAATGCCTCTTGCTCAGCCTCTGTCGCGTCAGTAGGGGGGGTAGCTTCGTTTTGCTTTTCTTCTCTGTCTGGCAATAAATCTTCATCGTCTTCGGGAATGTTATGAACGATTTTTTCATCCGATTCAGGCTCATCTTCTTCAAGCTCTTCAATTGGCTCTGATTCTTCGACATAATCATCGCCTAATTCCTGGCGACGCAAGGCTTCAAGCTCTTCTTCGGTCCATTCGTCGAAGTTTTCATTGTCCTCATCAGTCTCACCCTCTTTGGGATGTAAGGCACGAATCCGCCTCAACCACTCAGGCACCCCCTGATCATCCACCGGACTTGGTCGCAAACGGCGCGCGCGTTTTTCCTCTTCAGCTTCCGCGTCTTTTCGCACTTCGTCAAGCCAGGCCTGGTATTGTTTTTCAGAATCTTCCTTATTATCGTCTTCTAACTTTTCCTCAATGACCTTGAGGCCTTTGGTTAGCTCACCGCTGGCATCTTCCTCAGCACGCACGCGTTCACGCACCCGCGCCAACCAATCCGGCGCGTTTGGGTCACTTTTCGGCGAAGCCTCACCGTCTTCATCCGATTCTGAGTCATCCTCATCAATCAAATTAGTCTGATTGCTCATTTCTTCCAAAAAGAGGGGCAGATTGCTAATCGGCTCATCTTTATTTTCATCATCAGGCAATTCAATTTGCCCATCAAAGCTGAACAAATCTTCAAGCTCGTTGCCACAATGCACGCAACGGGTCATATGAGTTAGGTTTTCTTTGCCACATTTCGGGCAGGTTTGCATACTTAAATCATCAGTCATCATATGGCCTTTCCGCGCCAATTAACACGCGCATCGCCATCATCAGGCCTCCCAAAGCCACCCCGATCAACAATCCACGCGCGCCAATCATTGGCAATCCTTCAACAACCCGAATGAGCTGATTCAACGGCCCAAAATGAATGGCCTGCAAGACCCCTAAGCCTAAGATAAGGAATAAAACCGCGCTAACCGTGAAAGAAAGGGTGAGCGCGTTCCATCCGCGTTCTCTAAAAAGTTTGAGGCTAAAAGTCGCCAGCACAAGCGCGATTAAGCCTAACAGTGCCGTTTCCAACGGACGCATAATCCCCGAAATCCACTTGAGATAAACAGGATTATCAATACCCATGATAGAGCCGGCAATCAAAGTGACCAAAAAGGCCAAAACACCAACCAGACTGTAAATAAAACCACGCCGTCCACGCGCGATATAGCCAATATGGGTCAATAAAAAACGCGCCAAAATGAGCAAAAGCGCCACGCCAGAGAGTACGATTGCCCAGTTCAGCGCCACACTCAGCCAGCCCCCTAAGCTCTCCCGAAAGAAAATGCCAGCCATCACAAACAGCGCGCTAACAATTGCCACAATCACAGGCGCGATCTTCTTCATGGCAAGACCCCCAAAAAGTGAAGCAACACCGCCACAATCAAGCCAGCCACAATCAAGGCCCCCATGACTTTGAGTGTAATCAGACTGGCATCATGCGCGGCTTTTTCGCGCGGTCGGGTTGACTTATTCAAAAAGGCCTCCGCGCCCAAAGCGCTGTGAGGATTAGCCAGATAAGAAATTACCTGTCCGGAAAGCGAGCTACTGCTAATAAGCGTGTCTTTGCCCTGGCTCACACCAAGGTCCATCGCCAAAAGTAATTCGGAATTCAATTCACCTTGCATCACTAAGGCGTTCAAATTCGGTCGGCTTATTTCCGGCATAAGACCTGCCAAATAAGCAAAACTGCCTAAGCCGGCCAAAGCGCTGCTCTCCAATCTAAAAAGTTCGGGCATCACCGCGTTATGATACGTCCCCGCGCAAAGTTGCTGACTAAGCAGGCTAAGAGCCCCATCCCCGGCCATAGCTTTTGGAGCGGTATCGTTATTCAGACTGTGCCTAAACACATGCCCCGCAGTTTGCAATCCAGCTAAAGCGGTCAATGAGCCAATTTGCCCGCTATCACCATCACTCAAAGCGATTAAAACCCCTTCGCCCCGCTCCGCGCTGTGGTGCAAAATGGCATCAATCGGATTCTTGGATTCTGATGAAAGAGTCGATTGCTTTCGTTTAATCCACGAGACGAGATAAGCTATCCCGAAAGCCACAAAAAGGAATAGAAGCAAGCCGTATGCAAGCCAGTCATTGAGACTCAACTCAGGCACATTGACCCCCAAAACTCAAATTAAGCCACCGCGCGGAAACCAGCTCTTCCATGGATAAAGTATAGCACGATTGCGCTTAGCTGACATAAATTTTCATTCAGCAATTCTGGCTCTTTTGTGATGTATTTATGTCATGATGAGCGTGTTCACCGCCTCAACTTTTTGATTTTAAGTTTCTCATATTGCTCAAAAAATAAACTCCGGGCAGGTTTGCCCAGAGTTCAGTAAAAGAGATTAGATAGTTAGCGCAAATGGACTAAACTGATGTCAGGAACAAGGCTGTCATAATCACCACATCTTGCAGGAAGTGAATCA
>CAZTEP010000100.1:0-5392 GCA_964612325.1 uncultured Anaerolineaceae bacterium | reverse complement strand
CTGCCAAATCCAACATGCCATCAGGGCAAACTGGTCACCGACCTGTAAGGCCATTGTTTCGGCAAGCGTCAGTTCGTTGGAAGCTGATTCGAATTCCCCGGCTTGGGCCAGGCTCGCGCCCAAAGAAATGCGCACCATCATCCCAATCCACACATCTCCCGATTGCGTCGCAAGGGCGATCGCGGCCTGGGCAACGCGCATCGCCTCGCCCAACTCACCAGCATAACCAAGCAACCGACACAATCCCCAAAGCGGTTCAACATTGATGCGTGCCACATCCATATCGCGCATCGCATCTTCATAAAGCTGCTTTATCTCTTCAACATGATCAGGTTGCAAAACTCTGACGATATCCAGCTGCTTAGCGTGCGCCAAACGCATTTTGCCAATGCGAATGCCCAGAGATGCATGACTTTTTTTAGCAGCGTTTAGTCCTTTTTGGGCTGATGCTAAAGCTTGTTCCTGATTACCCACAAAGACATGGAATAAAGACGCCAGTAAGGATGTGTCGCGGTGGAATCGCTGTGGCTTTGGCAGGGCCATTGCTACATTGTTTTGTTCAAGACGATTAAGCAAGACTAATCCGTCTTGAAGCCGTCCAGTCCGAAGCATAAGGCGCGCTTCAATATAATCTTGTTCTTCCTGATAATCAAAACTTAAATCACGAGCTTTGGCCAGACTTTCAGAAGCTTTTAGTGGCTCGCCTTGGTTTAATTGATTTTCAGCAATTTGCGTCAGCAAACCAGCCACCTCATGCGGACTTTCATCGGCATCCATCAACTGCAACACCCGGCTTAGCAACTGGCTGGCATTACTGGGCCTTAAGGTATCCAGATAAACCTGGGCTTGGCCACGTAATGCCAGAGCCAAGCCGTAGTTATTATCCTGCTTTTGGTAAATTCTCTGTGCTGCCCGATAAGATTCCAGTGCCAACTCAAACAGGGCATCATTACGCTGCACCTCACCCAAAAGATAATTGCCGTAGGCGTAGTCGTTTAACAGTTTTTCAGGCAATTGCCCCACAAAATATCCCACACTCTGATGCAATCCCCGGCTCAAAAGATCACTGCCAACATCATCCAAAAGTTGCATTACCCTCGGATAATCTTCTGCCAACAACAGATGCGAAATCGCCTCTTGCCAGTCTTCATGGGCAATGAAGTAACTGGCTATCTTGCGATGAAGTTCTTTAGCCAGACCCGGCTTTTTCTGAAGCTGTTCACGTAAAAAGTTTTTAAAGATATGGTGAAAACGATAAACCCCAGGTTGAAGCTGCTCAAGGAACAGGCCTTCGCTGAAAAGCTCGTAGAGCTCGTCCTGAGTATCTGTTCGGTCCAACAGAAAATCACAGGTATCACTATCCAAAAACTTTAGAATCGAGGAATGAGCCAAAAAGGTTTGGCGTTTTGGATCTTGTTTGTCAAAAACTTCTTCAGCCAGGTAATCAAAAAGATAGCTGGCTGAAATTGGTTTTTCATCTTCCAACACCGAACTCAGTTGCCCTTCTGGATACGAGCGCAGATTATGCCAAACGGCTTGCAAAGCGACCGCCCAGCCTTCGGTTCGATTATGTAATTTTCGCACATCGTCTGGTTCCAAACTGAGATGGTAAGCTTTGTGGAACAAGTCCTCTACCTCGGTCACAGAAAAGCTTAAAGTGTCACGCCCAATTTCAAACAAACTCCCCTGAGCCTGCCAACGGCTTATCGACGGAAAGCTAAGCGGTATTCGACTGGCGATCAAAACATGCAAATGAGAAGGCAGATGGTTGATGAACCAGTCAATCAACTTCATGATTTCATCAGATTCTTCCACGCTCTGAAAATCATCAAGCACTAACAAGGCTTTGGTATGTAGTTCTTCACTCAGGGTATTCACCAGGGATATGATTGCTTCGCGCCCTTCAGCGTCCGAATCAAGCAAGAGGCGCAAAGCGGTTTGGCCATATTTATGCTCACCACGATTAAAAGCCGTAAAGAAATTGGCTAAGAAAAGTTTTGGGTCACGCTCGGCTGGTGAGATGGAATACCAAAATACCGGAATATCCAACTTTGAGATAAATCCCAAAATGGATGTCGTTTTGCCATAGCCCGTCCCCGCGCACACAATGCTAAGGGGATAACGCAAGGACTGGCTCAACGCTTCATCCAGGCGTTCACGTACTAAAACATTTCCCCTTTGAGCGGGAGGGGTTAATTGGCTAAGAATGACCCGGGTTAAAGGACTCATAGGCTAATTTTATCATTAGCCAGATAAGTTCTTCATTATATTGAGGCTAAAAGTCACTTTTTTTGAGCTATGGATCCTCAAATCCTTACTATTCCCGTGAAATGGTCACGAAAATAAATGGCCGACGACGGGTTTCATCAAAAAGCATTGATTTGGCCACGTTTTGAATTTCCTTTTGCAAATTATTACTCGGAAACTGCGCGAGTTTTTCAACGCGTTTTTTTAAGGTCTCAAACAACTCTACCGATTCATCCTGTGCGATAAAACCACGACTGATAATCTCCGTGTCTTTGTATTGCCCTGTTTTTTTATCGAGAATAAGGTTCAATAAAACGATACCATCCTGGCTTAAGAGTTCGCGTTCGCGCATAATATCACGGTCAACATCCCCCACACCAGTACCATCTACAAACACATACCCACCCGGGATCCGTCCACCCAGGCTCATTTTGCCATTTTTAAATTCAATAACCCGCCCATTCTCAACCAAGGCGATTTGGTCTTCCGTCATGCCCACGCTCAAAGCCAATTTTTTGTGTTGTTTAAGCATTCGCGTTTCACCATGAATCGGAATAAGATATTTAGGTTTCACAAGATGCAATAAAAGCTTGATTTCTTCCTGGCTGGCATGACCAGAAACATGAACCGGCGCTATTGCCTCATAAATAACATCAGCGCCCTGCTCCATGAGCCTGTTTACCGCTCGGTATACCAATTCTTCGTTCCCCGGAATTGGATGAGACGAGAGCACAACCGTATCACCTTCTTTGATATCAAAACGCCGATTGGTTCCATTGGCCAGCCGTCCTAAAATAGAAGTCGGTTCGCCCTGAGAGCCAGTGACCATGAGAACGACTTTTTCATCCTTTATATTCAGGGCATTCTCAACCGGCACCACGGTTTCTTCATTGTATTGAATATATCCCAAATCCTTCGCGATGCGAACGTTTTCGGTCATGCTCAATCCCACAAAAGCGACCTTTCTGCCATAGCGTTCCGCGGTATCAATCACTTGTTGCATCCGCGAAATAAGCGAAGCAAATGTCGCCACAATGATGCGGCCCTTTGCCTCATGAAACACATTGTTAAAAGCGGTATCAATCACTCGCTCACTGGGTGTCCATCCCGGCCTTTCAGCGTTGGTTGAATCTGCCAGTAGCGCTAAAGTGCCCCTGCGCGCGAATTCAGCCAATTTCGCGTAATCGGTAGGAAAGTTATCCACAGGGGTATGGTCAAACTTGTAATCACCTGTATGCACCACTAATCCAGCCGGCGTGTCAATGCCAAGCCCAACCGCGTCAGGCACAGAATGGGACACATGAAAAAAGTCAATGTTAAATGAGCCAATGCGCACGGTCTCCCCTGCTCGCACCTCAATCATCTTCGCGTCTTTTTTGAAATTCCGTGAGAGTTTGCTTTGAATCAACCCCAGGGTAAGCGGTGTTGAATAAATCGGCGCGTCAACGTCCTGCAAAAGATGCCCAATCGCGCCAACATGGTCCTCATGACCATGGGTAATCACAATGCCAACCACTTTGTCAGCGTTTTGGCGCACGTAATTAAAATCGGGAATAATGTAATCAATGCCAATCATATCGTTATCCGGAAACATCATTCCCGCGTCTACCACCAAAATTTGGTTTTTATATTCGTAAACAGTCATGTTTTTACCCACTTCGCCTAATCCACCAAGTGGGATGATTTTTAAAGTTTTGTTTGTCATCTCTTTATAAATTCAAGGTTTAAAGCTATCAATTAACTTAAAGTACCTTTTTATCCTCTTCCGTTAAATTATGTGAATTGAATCTCACTAATTTTTCCCAATCAATCGAACCATTTTCCTTGCAAAACTGTTCCGAAAACTCGATAGTTAGTTTATTTAAAAGAGCAGAGCGACTCTCAAAATATACTTGGTTTTTCTCTTGAGCTTTATAACCGATTGGTTCAATAATATCTGTATAAAGATTTTCATTGTCACTAATTAAATACCAAAAGCTTTGTCCAACGACTTTTAAATAATTAGACGTAAAAACAGTCCTAACCTTTCCGTAACATATTCCCAAGACAGGTTGGATATTGATATTAGCACTCGATTGTTTTAACCTTCTTACACAATCATTAAGATCTTGTGCCAATTTCTTATGCTGAGAACTATTTCCCCAGTTAGGTCCGGATTTTATCGATACTAAGTATCGAATATTGTTCTTACTAAACTCCAAATCCACCCCTTGTGAGGCCGATTTTATTCCACCAAAAATTTTATTAGCAATAAAAATCGCTAAATCTTCTAAAAAATAACCAAACATTGGCTCTTCAGACGAAGATAGAAATGCCTGCATTAGACTCTCTACCAAATCGGATGCAATTAAGAGATTTTTTGCTCTAAATAAATATGGGTTCTTTTTGCTAAGAATTTCTTTGAGCGAGATTTGCTCTAATTTGGTAAGTCGCCTTTGATGAAAACTGCTTATATTCTCATTCACATAGGCATTTAATTCATTAATAGATAAGTTATCATTCATCATCACCTTCTTCAACAGAATAATTTGCACTTTCTTCGGCAATCATTGGAATCATAATTTGAATACCTTCCAATTGAGAGTTGGATAATGCGACATACTCTTCCAAAATGTCAATTCCAGTATAGTTTCGACCTAATTGTGTTGCAGCTACCGCAGTTGTACCAGAACCAATAAATGGATCAAGTACAGTATCTCCTGGTTTCGTGAAAAGCTTAATAAACCAAGATGGCAGTGAAAGAGGGAATGTGGCACTATGTTTTTTGTTACCACACTCTGTTGCCATGTGTATAACGTTTGAGGGGTAAACCATATCACGGTCAAGCCAATTTGATACATTTTTTCCAAATCCACTTCCCACACGAGAATTATCTCTTAGCATATCAGTTTCACTCAAATTTTGAAGACGTTTCTGAGACCAATCACCAACTGGTACCTTAACAGCATCTTGATCCATGTAAAACTTTTTCTCTTTATTAAATTGCAGTAGTCTTTCCCAATTATCTCTAAATCTGTTGGGCCACTTTCCTGGATGAGAGTTCTTTTTGTGCCAGATAAATTCTTCTGTCCATAACCATCCTTGTTTTCTCAGATCTTGTATTAATTGCAAGACATAGGTATGCCTTTCGCCATCTACAACCCGC
>CAZTEP010000099.1:0-5396 GCA_964612325.1 uncultured Anaerolineaceae bacterium | reverse complement strand
ATCTGCGCTTGCTGACCTTGAATCGGACTAAATGAGACTCTTTTTAATTAAACTATTTCCCCAATATCCTCGCCGCTGTCGGTCCGATATCAGTGATTTTCCGAACCACCTCGATACCATTATTGCGCAAAGACTCAATCTTTGAAGCAGCGGTTCCTTTTCCGCCACGGATGACCGCGCCAGCATGCCCCATGCGCTTTCCTGCGGGAGCTGTTTGTCCTGCGATGAAGGAAATGACTGGTTTACTGGCATGTTTTTTCACCCATTCACCTGCTTTTTCTTCATCATCACCACCAATTTCACCCAACATCACAATCAGCTCAGTTTCGGGGTCTTTTTCAAAAGCATCTAAAACATCGATAAAATTGGTACCATGAATAGGGTCTCCACCAATGCCAACTACGGTACTTTGGCCACAACCTGCATTGGTCAAACTGCGCGCCACTTCATAAGTAAGTGTGCCTGAGCGCGAAACAACCCCAACAGGGCCAGGGATATGTACTGGCCCTGGCATAATACCGACTTTACATTGCCCAGGCGTAATTAAACCCGGACAGTTCGGCCCTAACAGCCTTGTGTTTCGATCTTTCAAATAAGCCATAATCAGTAACATATCTTGAATAGGAATATGCTCAGTGATACACACTACCAAGGGAATTTCCACCAGCGCAGCTTCGAAAATAGCACTTTCAGCAAAACGCGCGGGCACCAAAATGATGCTCACGTTAGCTCCAGTTTGCGCAACAGCTTCTTCAACCCGGTCATATACCGGTACTTCCAGAACCTTTTCACCGCCTTTGCCAGGTGTTACGCCCGCAACGACATTACTGCCATACTCCATCATCATACGGGTGTGGTACTGGCCATATTTACCGGTTATCCCCTGCACTAAAACTCTTGAGTTTTTATCAATCCAGATGCTCATGCCATTTTCCTCTCATTAATTCTCTGCACAATCAACGCCGCACCAGTATCAAGGCTGTCTACAAAATCCAAATTGGGTGAGAAGGCTCTTAAAGCCTCAATGGCTTCTTCTTTCATGTTTCCTTCAAGCCGAATAACCATTGGTAATTGCCGGTTTTGTTTTTGTAAGGCACGAATGATACCTTCCGCCACGATGTCACAGCGCACGATTCCCCCAAAGACGTTAATAAAAACGCCTTCAACCCGTGAGTCATGATAAAGAATATCCAAACCATTTGCTACTGAAATAGTTGTGGCACTTCCGCCAACATCCAAGAAGTTTGCCGGCTCGCCACCCGCTTCTTTAATCGCGTCCATGGTCGCCATAGCCAGACCAGCGCCATTCACCAAACAGCCAATGGTTCCATCCAGTGAAACATAACTCAAGCCGTAATGAGCTGCCAAAAGTTCAGACTCGGTTTGCTGGCGATCATCCTGCAAAAGCACTAAATCTTCGTGCCTGAAAAGCGCGTTATCGTCGAAATCCATTTTTGCGTCAAGCGCGATCCATCTGCCGTCTTTGCTGTGGATAAAGGGATTGATTTCAATCAAAAGCGCGTCATTTTCCTTAAAACAGCGGTACAGGTTCTGTAACATTGATATCCAGGCAGGCCAGTCTTTGCGGGCCAGCATTAAATCCTGACACACACGAATTGGCACAAAATCGCGCATGCCAATTTGTGGGTCAATATCATATTGGTGTATTGAGGAAGCATGTTCTTTGGATTCGATGTCGGTACCGCCAGCAGCTGAAACCAACAGGCTCACGCATTGTGAGCTACGGTTGATGGTGAAGGCGACATAAAATTCCTGTTCAATTTGCACACCTTCTTCAACCAATACAGCATCGATTGGTTTTCCTTCTGCGCCGGTTTGATTGGTCACGAGTTTGCTTCCTAAAAGACGCCGAACGGCAGTAATACCATCTAAAAGAGACTCGACCACAACAACGCCACCGGCTTTGCCACGGCCACCGGCATGTACTTGTGCCTTGACCACACCGATTGGTGTGTCAATTTTGCGCAAGACGCTTATTATTTCATCATCGCGTGTGATTAGATAACTTTTAGGAACCGAAATATTGTATTCTTGCAGTTTTTGTTTGGCTTGATATTCGTGTATCAGCATTACAGACCCTTTCTGTTGACATATAAAACCACCCCTTGTCAATAAAACGGGGGGGCTTAACATGCGATTATAGTCCAGCAAGGACATTTATTCGCAACCGTCTAAACCAATCTTAACCTTCAGTTTTGATTCTGGCAAGGTGGCAATTGTAATGTTTCTATAACATATTCGACCTTAGAGCACAACGAAACCATTTGGCAAGTGGTACGCAAGCTAATTAACATAAAAGGCTCCTAAAATAGAGCCTTTTATCTAAAATCCAAATTCGATTGTTTACTCTACCAGGCTGGTAACTTCGAAATACTTTTGTGCGTGTTTACAAGCCGGACAGGTCTCAGGGGCTTCTTCGCCTTCGTGAACATAACCGCAATTGCCACACTTCCAATAAACTTTGTGGTCACGTTTGAAATATTTCTTATCGCGCACAAGTTCCCAGAGTTTTATGTAGCGTTCATAGTGACGTTCTTCAACTTCTAAAATTTCCTGGAAAGACTCAGCGATGTCATCGTAGCCTTCTTCTTCGGCATCAAGTGCAGCTTGTTTGTAAAGGTCTACAAATTCCTCATGTTCGCCATCTGCGGCAGCTTTGAGGTTTTCAGCAGTTGAACCGACTGAAAGGGGGTAGTCTGAATGCACATTGATAACGCCTTCACAACCTTTTTTAACAAGATGGTCATAGAAAACCTTAGCATGTTCAAGCTCGTTATCACCGGTTTCATGGAAAATATCACGCACGTGGTAGTAACCTTCTTTTTCGGCAACTTCGGCGTAAAAATAATAGCGACTGCGCGCCTGTGATTCTCCTGCAAAGGAGTTAATCAGATTTTGGTAAGTTTTTGACTCTTTGAATTTCATATTGGATCCTTTCCTTTTACCTTTGATATGTCAATTATAGCTACAAATTTGGCGATAAGAACAAACATTATGCTAAAACCTTTTACAATATGTCGAAAACAAGGCCTTAGATTCAAACAATTAATGTAAGGCTTTTCAAATGAGGTCTTAACTCAGACTTATTAATATGGAAATAGTCTTTATAGAAAAACAGCCTTCCTAAAAACGCGAGTGCAAATTAAGAAGGCTGTTATCTAACTTTACAAATTGTTTACTGCCTATTGTAAATCATGGGCAAGTAAATAATAAACAACTCAGTTACCCTATAGGTAACTTCCACAGTGATCGTGCGCTCAAACTGCCCAGCGCCATCAACAACAGTAACGGTAGCCGTGTTTAGACCTTCTGCGAATTTCGTTTTATCAAAGCTAAGATCAAAGCCACCCGGCACATCACCCGTACTCGCAGATAGTGTAACAAAATTCTTATCCACAGTTGCCGACCAGGTTTGTCCTTCAGTCCCGGTTATTGTTACAGGGATAACTGGCATTGTTGCATCATTTTCGCTGATATCTGCTGTAATTGTTGTTGGACTAACTTCAAATTCTTCCAGTAGCAATTCGTCAGCCCAGACCGCATTCAACTGAGTATAATAGCCATATAATATGTTGTTGATGGGGGGTGGTCCTACGCGATAATCCACCAAAACAACATAACGCAAGTTGTCCCAATTGACTACATGGCTTGGGAAAATATTTATTTCAAAATCCATACTGTCACCATCAGCCAGAGAAACGATATCCACTTTATTTGAGCCACGACCAATCCTTGCGGTATCATGCGTTTGAGCATTGGCATAATCTTCATAGACGATTGCGTGGATCTTGGCCTTGTTTGCAGTATTTAGCTCAAAACCACTCGTGTTGGTCACCGTTCCGGTGAAGGTCAAGAGATCACCATTACGCGTCCAGTGGGCGGTGATATCGGCTTTTACTTCTGCTTCCAGGGAACTGTCAATCATTTGGCGAAAATATTCGGGGTAATGATTGTACCAACTGCGTGTCCACATGCGCGAGCTATCCACCATGGTTTGAGGCACGGTCGTGCCACCACCGACTTCGTAGAGCATCTCAACACGATTAGGGGGTTCAATGAGCGAATATTCCCACTCAATAATCGCTACAGGTTGATCTTGATATTCAAGAGCAATTTCATCCAATGCGGCACCAGTTTCCGGACAACCCGGGTTATGCGCCCACGAAAAGAACTCGAAAACAGCCACTTTTGGCGATGGGTTTTGCGCGACGGCTTGATTTGGTGACAACGCGCCAAACGTCGCTAAAAGAATTACAAGTGTTAATAAAACAGAAATCTTTTTTGACATAGTACCTCCAATGTTATGGCTTTTCCTTTGGTTTCGCACAGATTGTAACAGAGCTGGAGAGTTCTGTGCAAACAACACCCAACTAAACTGCTAATACACCTTGGTTAGGTGTTGTTTTTACACATTAACAGCGCATGGCGTTTCTGCCATGCGCTGTTATAAACTTTTTTACTTACTGATCTTCATTGGTAAATCACCCAAGAGCAGGGTGGGGTTGATGCCTTCATTGGTGACGACAACTTTAGCATTATCTTTCAATGCGGTTTCAACCATTTCTATTTTCTTCAAAAGTTGCGCGTTGCCCACAAAATACTTTTCCGCGGCCTCATTCACCAATCGAATTGCTTCCGCCTGGCCTTCAGCCACGTGAATGGCTGCCTCGCGCTCCCCTTCAGCGCGTTGAATAGCGGCTAACTTTTGTTGCTCGGCTGCCTCGAACTCACCGGTTGCCAAAAGACGCATACTGCGGCGCTCTTGCTCAGCGGTTTTTTGTTTATGCATAGCGCGTTTGATATCTTCGGGCGGGTCAATCTGGCGGATTTCAACTTTGCTTACCACCAAACCCCATTCTTTTGCATATTCACTTAACACAGCCAACAGGTTTGCCGCAATCGTCTCGCGTGCCACCAGGCTTTCGTCCAGTGTTAAATCACCAAATTCCTGTCGCAGGTTGGTCATTGCCAATTGCACCACAGCATGTTTCCAGTCGTCGATGTTATAGAAGGTGCGTTTAATCGCCTCTTCTGAACTTTCCGGACGCACCCACATGATGCCATCCACTTCAATTTCTACGTTATCTTTAGTAATTACAGGTTGCGCCATGATATCCATGGTATGTTCGCGGATATCGCGCACACGCACCAGTTGCGCGAATGGCCACTGGAAGCCCAGGCCGGGCGAAACATAGCGACTGTACTTACCAAAGGTTTCCTGAATGCCCCGTTCATAAGGCTTCAGAGTAAAAATAGCGCTGCGAATAGTTCTCATTTCAACTCCTTTCTATTCGTATCTTAAGTATAGAATAGCACTTATAAACTCATCATGCAATAGATTAGATCGGAAGAGCGTCGTGTAGGGAAAGAGTGTA
>CAZTEP010000098.1:0-5453 GCA_964612325.1 uncultured Anaerolineaceae bacterium | reverse complement strand
GCCCCTTGCATGCGTCTCGCCATACAAAGTCTATTTATTTATAATGCCATTATCTCAGATCTGCTGTCTGTATTTTTTAGAATTTTCATATTTTGAATAACAATAAATTAGATTTTGAGAAATTTTGACCATAGAAAATTACATTTTATATTTTCGTCTCCTCTCAGCAAAATTTTCAGGTTTGAAACAAACCGCCTTGGTTTCCCAAAGCGGTTTGTTTCAATTTATTATCATCTAGAGGTTTTTACAATCGAGCAAACCCTATCGCCGATTGCGATTGCCACCACCAGAACGGTCGTAGCTACCACGGTCGCGGCGATCACCACCAGAGCGTGATCCACCTCGTGAGCGTGATCCACCCGGCTTATCGCGTTCGCGTGCTTCTTCAGCAGTCCAGCCTGCTAAAAGAGCCTGTCGCGAAAGGCGAATCTTGCCATCGGACGCGATATCAATCACCATTACGGTTAAATCTTCGCCCACGTTGACCACGTCTTCTACCTTTTCAATCCGTTCGGTACTGAGCTGGCTGATGTGTACCAATCCATCCACACCCGGCAGAATTTCGATAAAAGCGCCAAAATCGGCTACGCGCACGCATTTGCCTGTGTAGATACGACCAATGACTGGCGTTTCAGTAAGTGCTAAAATGCGTTCACGAGCTTCATTGAAACCTTCACCATCAACAGCGGCGATGTAAACAGTGCCATCATCATCGATATCAATCTTTGTATTGGTTTCTTCTTGCAAAGCGCGTATGTTTTTACCCGATGGGCCAATAATCGCACCGATTTTATCAATCGGCACCATAATAGTCTCAATACGAGGTACATGAGCTTTTAACTCAGGACGTGGCTGAGCGATGACTTTATTCATTTGCTCCAGAATATAGAAACGAGCATCCTTGGCACGGTTCAAAGCTTCCGCCATGATTTCCGGGGTAATGCCAGCAATTTTGATGTCCATTTGCAAGGCAGTAATGCCATTTCGTGTGCCAGCAACTTTAAAGTCCATATCGCCAAGATGGTCTTCTGTACCGAGGATGTCGGTGAGAATAACATAGCGGTCACCCTGCATAATCAAGCCCATCGCCACACCCGAAACAGCCGCGCTAATGGGCACACCGCTATCCATCAAAGCCAGGCTTGAACCACAGACTGAAGCCATTGAGCTTGAACCGTTTGATTCCAAAACTTCAGAGACCAGACGAATGGTATATGGGAAATCTTTTTCATTGGGTAAAACAGGCTCTAACGCGCGTTCAGCAAGGGCACCATGACCAATTTCGCGTCGAGACTGGCCACCCACGCGTTTTGTTTCGCCTGTAGCATAAGGCGGGAAGTTGTAATGGTGCATATAGCGTTTGCTATCCATTCCGTTGAGATTATCCAGTTCCTGCGCTTCTTTGGGAGTTCCCAAAGTGGCCAGGGTCAGCACCTGGGTTTCACCACGGGTAAACAAACCCGAACCATGCGCGCGGGGTGAGATATCGGTTTCAACGCTAATATCGCGCACCTCGTAGACCTTGCGGTTGTCTGGTCGCCGACCTTCATAAAGAATGCGATCGCGCACAATTATGCGTTGAGCTTCGTCAAAAGCTTTGCCATAGCGACTAAGTTCAGCAGGATCAGGCTCTTCACCTAAAGTTTCTTTGAGATAATCAGTCTTAATTTGGTCAATCCCACCATAAAGGTTTGCTTTAGCATATGGCTGATTTAGAAGATTGGTAATTCGATCTTTAATAGCTGCTTTGACCCGTTCAATCAGGTCGGTATCATTCAATGCAACGTCAACTTCACGTTTGGGTTTGCCAATTTCACGTGCCATACGTTCTTGCACAGCAATAACATCTTGAATACTGGCATGTGCCAATTGCAAGGCTTCAGCCATAAGGTCTTCAGTCACTTCACTGGCACCAGCCTCAACCATCAAAATAGCTTCTTTGGTTCCGGCAACCCGCAAATCAAGGGTAGATTCTGACATTTCTTGCAAGCTGGGGTTAGCAATTAGCTGGCCGTCAACATAAGCGATACGCACTGCGCCAACCGGACCACCCCAAGGGACATCCGAAATCATCAACGCAGCAGAAGCGGCGTTGATAGCGAGCATATCCAGTGGATTTTCATTATCTGCGGAAAGCGACATCAAAATGACTTGCACCTCATTTCGCATGCCTTCCTGGAAAAGCGGACGCAAAGGACGGTCAGTCAAGCGCGCTACCAAAGTTGCTTCGGTGCTTGGTCGGCCTTCACGACGGAAGAACGAGCCTGGGATTCTCCCACCTGCATACATACGTTCTTCATAATCAACAGTAAGTGGGAAGAAATCTACCCCCTCACGCACATTGCCAAGGGTCGCGGCAGCAAACATCATGCTATCGCCCTGGCGTACAACAATCGAACCACCAGCCTGGCGAGCCAGGCGGCCGGTTTCGAAGCTAAGTTCTTTGCCACCAAGTGTGGCTGTATAGAGAATGGCTTCTGGTTTCATATTTTCCTTTCACTGATAGCCAGTGCAGGAACTGAAGTTCAACGGGCAAACCTGCCCGGCAAATTTCAATACCCGACTGGCTTGAATAAATAATTATTAATACCAAAACAGGACACGCGCTGATCCCCTTTCAAAAAAGGGTTGGCCAGAACGTGCACTGTTAAGGGTATCATTTTTCAACAATTTACTTTCTGCGGATCTTAAGCTCTTCGGTAATTGCCAGGAAAGCTTCATAATCCTTTTGGCGCAAATAGGCCAAGAGACGGCGGCGACGGCCAACCAACTTCAACAAACCACGGCGTGAGCTCTCATCGTGTTTGTTAGCGCGCAAGTGGTCAGTTAGCGCGGAAATGCGCTTTGATAAAATAGCAATTTGCACCTGGGGTGAACCGGTATCGCCGGGTTTAGTGGCGAACTTTTCAATAATATTGTTTTTTTCTTCTTTTGTAATCGACATGACGTCTGCTCCTAAATTGTTTTATGCAGGTCTCCTGGGTCGTAGCCTAAAAGTTCAGATACTTTCTGACCACTCGCCCGACCAGTCACAATTGATTATTATACACGAAAAGCTCTTGCACATGCAAGAGCTTGGTAAGATTAAATATTGTAAACAGGTCAGCACATCGTACTTTGTGAAACGAGGCTATAAAAGATACCACACTCAATGTCTGGATATAATGAGGATATCATGTGCTGACTTCTCACCGACTGTCATTGTAAGGCTACCTTTTTACTTTCAGTAATATTTTATTTTAAGGCACTACGTCAATTTTTATCATTAAATAGAATAGCCCTGAATTGCATTTATATTTTGAGCCTATCATTTGCTGAATGAAATTGGACATAAGTCTTTTTTCAAGTTCTGCACATCTCGAAAAATCTTTAATTTACGCTTTTCAACGGGTTCTGTAAAATCTTATTCTTTAATAATTTTTATGTTCCTTTTCTGCCTTTTAATATATCTGAACATTATGGTTTATATGATCTATTCTATACTTTTATTATTTTACATTTTTTTAGTTTGTTGCTTCGTTTTACCAAGATTTTGATTGACTTGAACATTCTTAGTACTCAAGGCGTTTGGCAATCTACCTGTTTTCTGTTTTGTGTGAGAAACATGCTTTGCATCAGTTATGGCGTTTGCTTTTATCTGTTTTTTTTGTGCGTTTAGGATCTTGGTCAATTCTTCTGCATCCTTACCATATAAACTTTTATCTTTATGGCACAATGTTTTTATTGATTCAGTATGTTGTTCAGCTTTTTCCATGATCCCGGCTTCTTTTTCACCATTATGAATTTCTCCAGAGCCTTTATGCATACCTATTGGCACAGCTGCTGCCATCCCACCTTTTCCCACGTGGTGATGGATAAGTTCCTCATCCATATATGGTTTGTGTTGCGGAAAATGTTTGACCCAAATCTTATCTACTATAGGAGGATTTCCCTCAGTTATTGCCTTGATATTATGTTTTGATAAACATTGTGGGTACTGTTTTGAAATTTCATTAAAATAATAATTGGAATCACGTTGCCACCCCAATGAATTTACAGATGTTTTAGTGTCTCCAAAATATTTCATTGGCACCAAAAGCTCCTTTGAATGTTCCAGAGTATAAGGTTTACCGTCTGATGTAATTCTAAGCTTTGTGATTTGGCTTTGAGGAATCCCTTTATAATATTCAATTCCCATTATCTATAAACCTCCATACCTCCAATGATTTCGGCTAAACTGTAATCAAACACAAATTGCCGTTTAAGTTCAGGATCGTAACAAATAACTTTCCCATCGTTATTACGATACAAAATCAACAAATCATCGCATCCATCCAAGCTTACTCCTCCCAACAAAAACATCTGTTGTCCGGGCAAATAGTATTCTCCATCCCGATGTTGTTTTTTTATCAACTGTGGGATAGTGTTAACATCAACAATCCGATCAAAATTAATTTTAATTTCATCAAATTCACCGGATAACCTGATAAACAAATAGGATGTGTAGTAGGCTTTCAAGTCTTCTTTAAGATTAAATCCGAATGACTGTTCCAACGATTTCCAGTCAAGATTTACTTGAATTTCCTTTGGGCGCCACTGGATATAACCTTCTTCATCCTCATCGCCAATAAGCATGGATTTATCCCACTCATCAGAATTAACAACGGTTGGCAAAGTTCCATACTCTCGATAAGCATATTCATTCAGCTTTCTAAAATATTCTTGGAATGCTTTTTTCATTTCAATCATTTCATCTCCTATAATTTTTATCAGCGATAAGGTCTAATGTGGTCAGAATCACCATAGGGATTGCCGTCATTGGCACCCCCTAACACCCAACCTGTCTCATCACTGCTTAGATAGTAATTTTTTCCTGAATAAGGATTATATACACGCTCTCCAGAGTCAACTCTTACCTTCCACCAACTGGCACCAGGCGAGCAATCTGGTCCTCCTATCAGGGTAATAACTGTTCCCGTATAAATCCTAAACTTGTCTTCAGAATTAGTCCCTGGACTCTTACGTACCCTTAAACGGTCTTGTTCTGTTACCACCACCACTTTTTGACCAATGTAAAATTCCTGAGGCAAGGAACCAGAACAAGAATAAACCATGGTTTTGCTTTCTTCTTCCGGTTCTTCGATATGTGGTTCAGACTCACTATATGCTTCTGTTGATCGTGACGTTGAGGTCGGACGTGATGTCGAGGTTTGACGTGATGTTGATGTTTTTATAATTGGCCCAAACAGTGCATAAATTAGATCAAAGGGACCTAAATTGATTTTTAAGATAAAAGTCGAGAAGACATTAAAAAGCAAATAAAGGAACAGAGCTCTCCGAACAAATCTTTTAAACTTTTCCCCTGAAGATTTTACAGGAACAGGTTTTGATACTGGAGACTGTGTTGTTTTTACACCATGTTGTGGCTTTGGCGGAGGAACAACTAGAGGTGTCTTGAAAGCTTTTTGTCAGAT
>CAZTEP010000097.1:0-5504 GCA_964612325.1 uncultured Anaerolineaceae bacterium | reverse complement strand
GCCTGGGGGTGGCTGTTTTATGCCTTTTACACAAATAAGATGCAATTGCCCTGACACTTTTCAACAATTGTTATTATTAAACCAATTAGTTACCAACTTTCATTGTATCTTTTTAGAATGTCATCAACACCATCAAATGCTTTTACACAAAGCGTTACCATTTGGAAGTCGCTATTAAAAACAAAAAAACATCCTTTAACCAGTGGCCTAATAGTATAATACAAAACATGCAAGAACTCATTGTAGGTATTCATGCCCATACAATTTTTTCAGACGGCGCGGGAACCCACGCCGAATTAGCACAAGCCGCCATGAAAGCCGGCCTGGATGTCCTCATCACCACCGATCATAACGTGTTGGTTCAAGGCATAGATGGCTACCTGAAAAAAGGGCGCAAAAGAATGCTCTTACTTGCCGCGGAAGAAATCCACGACCAAACCCGCCAACCTGGTGGAAACCATATGCTCGTGCTCGGTGCTAACCGTGAACTCGCCAAATTCGCGGGGGATCCTCAGGAACTCATCAAACAAGCAAAAAGCGCCAATGGTCTCACTTTCATCGCCCACCCTAACGATATTGCTCTTCCCCATCCCAACGGAAAGTCCTTTCCCTGGACCGAATGGCAAATCAATGGATTTACCGGCATTGAATTGTGGAACCAACTCAGCGAGTTCAAAGACCGCTCACCAAATCGCCTCAAAGCCATCTTTCATGTCTTATTTCCCAGTTTTTACACCCTTGGCCCAACACCTGAAACGCTCACCCTCTGGGATCAACTCTTGCTAACAAAAAATCACCCTGTCGTCGCTATTGCCGGTGTCGATGCCCACGGTACAAAACAATACCTGGGGCCTTTCTCCCGCAAGGTTTATCCCTATGAATGGCACTTCAAAAGCCTGCGCACCCACATCATGACCCCCAAAAAACTCACTGGCGAACTCAACACCGACCGTGAAATGGTTTGGGATGCTCTGCGCCAGGGCCACGCTTTTTGCGCCTATGACCTGCCCCACCCAAGTAAGGGCTTCCGCTTCACCTGCAACACAGAAGACGGTCTGTTTTGGATGGGCGATACTGTTTCAGCGCGCTCAGGCCTGACCCTTCAAGCGCGTTTGCCTATGCGCAGCCATCTGCGACTCATCAAAGACGGCAAGCTCATCAAAGAGCATCATGACCGAGAAGTGCTCACCCACATCAGCAAGGAACCTGGCATTTATCGGGTTGAAGCCTATATCGACTATCGCAACCGTCACAGAGGCTGGATATTCAGCAACCCCATTTATGCGACAGCATAACAACAATAATAAGAGCATAGGTCAGCACAGATAGAAACACCGACTAATATCAATCCATTCTTTTTACAATCTTCTCCGCGCCATTTCACAAACTTAGCTGACTTGACCGTCTTTAAAACCCATACTGCGAAGTTTCAATGTATAATTTGGATGGAGCATCAATGATCAACTTATTCACAACCATTGAAAAGAAAATTCAAGCTTTACTCGAAGATGGCATAGACCGCCTGCTCCATCCCGGTGCCTCACATTCGGTTAGTGCCCAACTTATCGCACTTATTCAGGAAGACCTCAGTCGCCAAAAACGAAACGAACAAAAATTTGCGCCTGATCTCATCAAACTTATCGTACCAACTGAACGGCGCGATGCCTGGCAAAGTCTACGCGAGACATTGGATGCAGTTGCCATGGAAATTGAAACAAGTCTGTCTAATCAAGGCTATACTTTTCGTCATCGACCACAGATCCAACTCCTCTCATCACCTGATTTGCAACTTGATGAAATCCGCATCATCACTGCTTACCAATTGGAAACCGAAAAAACTGGTCAAACCTCTTTGCTTGAGCTGCATGCTACCCCTATCTCAAATCTCATTCCAAAAGGAGCCTGTTTTATTGCCAACAGCAAAGACATCCTAACCCTCAACAAGCAAATTGTGCGCATAGGACGTCACTCCGCCAACGACATTGTCATTCAAGATCCAATGGTTTCAAGAGAACACCTGCAGTTACGTGCCCAACAAAGCCGGTATTTGCTCTTTGACCTCAGTAGCACTGGTGGTACAACCATTAATGGCCAACTGGTACATAATGCGGTATTAAAACCCGGCGATGTGGTACGCATTGGACAAACTGTGCTCATCTACAACCAGGATTTACCTGATGCAACAACCAAAACGATTGTGAGCGTAAACAAAGAATGACACCTCTTATAGGCATTATTTTTCGTGTTTTTTCACTCATCATGCTTTACAGCTTTCTTGGCCTGGCAATATGGTTACTTTGGCGCGTGGTTTCCACAAATAAAACATCAATCGGCAAATTATCCATTCCTATAATTTCCTTGGTTAGTGACGTCAATGGCTTGCATGAAGAATTGACCTTTACCAGTCAAGAAGTCACCATCGGTCGCAGTCCGGAAAGTGATTTTGTAGTCAATAACCACACCGTCTCTGCGCGACATGGTCGCTTTCACTTTCAACTGAATCAATGGTGGTACGAAGATCTCAACTCCACCAACGGTTCTTATCTACAAGGCATGCGCATCGAAGAACCCATCGTCATCAAAGATGGTGATGAAATCGCATTTGGTAATGTATTTGTCAGTGTGTTTATTAAACCAATTGAAAGGAACAAGTAGAGGTAAAAACGATGACAGATGAATTCTTATTCGGTATTATCGGAGGCTCAGGCCTTTATGGCTTTGAAGAATTAGAAAACAAACAAACCATAGAGGTTGACACCCCGTTTGGCAAACCCTCCTCCCCAATTGTTATTGGAGAGGTTAAAGGACACAAACTCGCGTTTCTTGCCCGCCATGGCATCGGACATATTTATTCACCCAGCGAAGTGAACTATCGCGCCAATATTTATGCCTTCAAAGAAATTGGTATCCGCTCGATTGTCAGCGTTAGCGCGGTAGGCTCCCTGCGAGAAGACTACGCGCCCGGACATATCATTGTTCCAGACCAGATTTACGACAACACCAAAGAACGTAAGCGAAGTTTCTTTGGTGAAGGCATGGTAGTACATATCAGTTCAGCTGATCCCTTCTGTCCTTGCTTAAGTCAGTTCTTATTGCAGGCCCTGCGAGAGCAAAACGTTGTTGTGCACGAAGGTGGCACCTTAATTACCATCGAAGGCCCTCGTTTTAGCACCCGTGGCGAATCAGAAACATTCCGCAAATGGGGCATGTCATTAGTAGGCATGACCGCCGCGCCAGAAGTCTTTTTAGCGCGCGAAGCTGAAATGTGCTATACCACCATGGCTCATGTTACTGATTATGACTGTTGGCATGTCAGCGAAGAACCAGTAACGGTAGACATGGTCATCAAAACCCTTCAAAGAAACACCGCTATTGCTCAAAAAAGCCTGGTTCGCCTCGTCGACTTTCTCGCTAAAGCTCGCGAAGATGGCACAGAATGTAATTGTGATTGCGAAAGCGCGCTCAAATACGCCTTCATCACAAATCCTAATTTTATCTATGAAGAAATGAAACGAGGACTAAGCCTGCTGACTAAAAAGTATTTTAGCTAAATAACCACCATGAATAGCCAAACAAAGACAGCCCGCCACTCAAGGCTTTTTATCTACGCAACATTGTTCGTGTTCTTTTACACTGTCGCGCTGTCGCTTGCTCCGGCAATTCGTGTCCATTCAACTCAAATCGGTTTTGAATGGCAATTTTTTATCCCCTTTTTAGGCTGGTTTTTGGGTGCTTTTAGCCTAAACCATGCGGTTAATCGTTATCTGCCAAGCCGAGACCCCTGGATTTTTCCTTCGGTAATGCTCTTATCAGGTTGGGGTCTGCTCACCGTTTGGCGACTATACCCATCACTGGGCCAAAGGCAAGTCATTTGGTTTTTGTTAGGCTGTTTACTTTTTTACATAGGCCTGCGCCGAAAAGAACTCATCACCTTGCTCAAAACTTATAAATATATCTGGCTTGTTCTGGGATTGATTCTAATAGCGCTTACCATTTGGATTGGCGTCAATCCCAGTGGTACTGGCCCAACACGCTGGTTGAACGCTTTTGGCCTCTATTTTCAACCCTCGGAGCCTTTAAAACTGCTAATCCTCGTCTACTTAGCGGCATTTTTTGCCGATCAGGTTCGACCCAACGCCAGTTTGTTAAGCACTATTTTGCCAACACTAATAATCATCATTATTACCGGTGGGCTCTTGATGAGCCAACGCGATTTGGGTACCGCAGTCCTGTTTTTGGCTTTCTACACCCTCATGCTCTCAGTTACAACCAACAGTCGCAAATTTTTGTGGATTATCCCTATCATTATCATCATTGCTGTCGTTATTGGTTATTTCACCATTGATATCGTTAAAACAAGGGTTGATATTTGGTTAAATCCGTGGTTAAACCCAAGTGGTAGCTCTTATCAAATTGCGCAAGCACAGATAGCCATCGCTTCAGGTGGGCTCTTTGGAGCGGGTCCAGGCTTGGGAAGTCCAGGCATCGTGCCTGTTTCAGTTTCTGACTTTATCTTCACTGCTATTGCTGAGGAAACCGGCTTATTAGGAACCTCAGCGTTGCTTTTAATCTATGTTTTAATTGTCATTCGTGGCATCAACATTGCCATTGATTCAAAAACAACCTTTGGACGTTATCTCGCTTTTGGCATTTCCATGTTTCTGGCCTTGCAAAGCATGTGGATTATCGGAGCCAATTTAGGGATATTTCCTCTTTCGGGCGTCACACTGCCCTTTATGTCTTATGGTGGGTCCTCATTACTCACCAGCCTGATTGCTGTTTTATTACTCCTAAAAATAAGTTCTAATTCAAGCGCTGTAGCTCTTCCAGATAAAACCAGAAAACCTTACCAAGTCATGGCTGCTGTTATACTTGCTGTTTTTGTTCTTACCTCAGTCTGGAACAGTACCTTAGCCATTTTCAATCGCGATAAAATCATTCATAAACCCGAAAATCCACGCTGGTCAATCAATGATCGTTACTCCCCTTTAGGCAATATCCTTGACCAATCCGGTCAAACCATTGTCCGTACAATTGGAACACCTGGTGATTACGAAAGAGAATTGCTCATACCAAGCCTAAGCACCACAATTGGCTACACCACAGCCAGTTTAGGCAAATCAGGACTTGAGCGTAGCTTATATCCTTACCTGCGTGGTTTCTCCACGCGCAGCGCGAAATCCATTGGACAACATCAACTTCTTTACAATCATCCCCCTGCAGGAGGTGACATTAAACTAAACCTCCTCTTGGATTTTCAAATTAAAGCCGACGAATTGATGGAAGATAAAAGAGGTGCGGTTGTTCTTCTCAATGCCAGCACCGGTGAAATTTATGCTCTCGTGTCATATCCATTTTTTGATTACCAAAACATAGCTGAAGATTGGGAAGACTGGCGTAATCGTGACGATGCTCCCTTGCTTAATCGCGCCACACAAAGTGCTTACCCATTAGGCACCTTAGCCAACACTCTCATTCTAAGTTCCTATTGGGAACAACAAGGC
>CAZTEP010000096.1:0-5534 GCA_964612325.1 uncultured Anaerolineaceae bacterium | reverse complement strand
GCTCCCAAGTTAATCCAACCTGAGTATGTTCACCCGGATGGCTGATGATGGACAATGTCGCGCCAATGGTCAAAGCACGTTCGCGCATGCCTTGCATGCCATAATGACCCTCCACAGCTTCCTCTTCAAAACCCTGTCCGTTATCAAAAACGATTAATTGCAAAACATCATCCCGT
This sequence comes from uncultured Anaerolineaceae bacterium, assembly GCA_964612325.1. Lineage (GTDB taxonomy): Bacteria > Chloroflexota > Anaerolineae > Anaerolineales > Anaerolineaceae > Mesolinea. Next base: position 5,358 of record CAZTEP010000096.1, on the reverse strand, counting down.
AAGTGTAGGGTAAAAACGAGTTCGGTGGCGTTGGCATGCCTCACGACATTTTCAAGCGCCTCTTGCGCAACGCGATAAAAAACCTGCTCAACATTGGGTGGCAGATGTAAGGGAGAATCAATATCCACAATGGCTTTTAGATCAGCGCGTTCAATGGCTGAATCGACCAATTGTTTCAAGGCTAATTCAAGGCCAAGATCCTCAAGCGGTTGCGCGCGCAAATCGTGCAAGGCACGGCGCGTTTCGCTCAAACCCGTGCGCGCGGCGCTCAGTGAAATGTCAATCATCTCAATCATTTCTGGATTGTCTTTCGGCGCAATCGTCTTTAAAGCTTCGAGGTTAACTGAAATGCCACTTAAAGTATGCGCGGTTGTATCATGGAGCTCGCGCGCCAGACGGTTGCGTTCGCGACTGGTAGCCAAATGCTCGAGGGTGTTCGAATACTGGCTCATTTGTAAGTTAGCCAAAAGCAAACGATGTTTTTGGCGACGCGAGTTGTTGCTCAACTGGCTAACCACAAAACCCACCATCATAAAGGCAAAGCCACGGATTATTGGCAAAGAAAGAATGGGCAGATTGTCAATGCTCACCCGTTTAACAATTAAGATGGCAATCGCCAAATCAGCGATGTTGGTAAATACGGTATAGAGGAGCACATGCTTATAATCGTATTGCCAGGCAATAAAAACCAAAGGTACAATCAAGATGGGAACCAAAGAAAATGAACTGGTCATAAACCCAAGGATGGTGCGATCAGGTTCATAAAGATAAGCCATGCTCCCCAGAACCATCGCGATGGTATAAACCACTAAGATAATCGGCAAGTAGTATTCTTTTAGCTGACGCTCCAGCCAGGGGATAAGTAAATAGACCAAAAGCAAGGCATGTAGAACCATAAAGATGGCCACCTGAGTGATGACAAGTTGATTATCAGTGAGGCTCATCTCATAAACCCAGCGCGCGAAGAAATATAAAACTCCGATTACCGCAAAGTATCGAAAGAGCTTTATTAAGCCAGGTTCTATTGGTCGTTTCATGATTAAAATGATACCACTTATAATGTAGGAATGCTTGATAGCAACTGAACTTTTTCCCACGTTAACGCGTGTCGATTGAAGTTGAACTAACGCGTAAGGCTTTTTAGCTGTAAAAATCAGTAATTTTTTGTCCCTTGACGTATTTCAATTAAGGTAATTTGTCAAATTCCCATGATTCTGACCCCAAATCTCCCTCCTTTTTCTCATCATCGTGTAAAATACACCTATCGCAAAGCCTTTCATCTTGAAAGGGATCCATGGTTGATTAAAACCGTGCGAAGTCTGTCTTTATAGCTTGCAAGCTTTTAGTCAACCCAAGTTTTAAGGAGAGAATATGAATAAGAAGTTTTTCCCGCTATTAACCGTCCTATTAGTTTTTAGTATGACACTCGCCGCCTGCGGCGACACCACACCCCCACCTGCACCAGAAGGTGATCAACCCCCAGCAGAAGAACAAGTTGGCTCCTACCAAGTCCCAGCGCCAGTAGAAGGCAAGTTCAATGTTGGTTTTGTCTATGTCGGCCCCCATGATGATGGTGGCTGGACACAAGCACATGATGTTGGCCGAATGTGGGCCGAACAAAATATGGAAGGTGTTCACACCGCTTACGTAGAAAACGTTGCTGAAGGTGTCGACTCTGAAAATGTGACCCGTGCCCTGGCTCGCAAAGGTTTCGACATGATCATCACCACTTCCTTCGGTTTTATGGATGGCACCATGGCCGTCGCCGAGGAATTCCCCGACAAAAGTTTCATTCACGTTTCAGGTTACAAATTCAACGATACCAACTTTGGCAACCTGATGGGCGCCATGGAAGATATCAAGTATCTGGCTGGCATGCTTGCCGGCTCACGCGCCAAACTCGATGGCAACCCACATATTGGCTATATGGCCACCTTCCCCATTCCAGAAGAGCTGCGCCTGGGTAATGCTTTCGGCATTGGCGTTCAAAAAACCTGCCCAGAGTGCAAAATTGATGTGCGCTTCATCAACACCTGGCACGATCCCATCCTTGAACAGGAAGCTGCAAAATCGCTCTTCGATAGTGGCGTGCAAGTAGTAATGACCGGTGCCGATACCCCCGCGCCTGCTACATCCGCGCCTGAAGGCAAATGGGGTATCACTTATGACTACTCCGGTAACTGTACCGACCCGAAATGTCTCACCTCCATGTACTTCCATTGGGGTCCCATCTACAAGGGACTCATTGAGCAAGCCAGAGCTGGCGAATACAAAGGTGGCGCATACTACTATGAAGCCGATACCGGAGGCTTGGGCCTCTATGGCTTTATGGAAGGCGAAGAACTGATGCCTGGCCTCAAAGATCTCCCCGAAGAAGACCTGCAAATGGTACGTGACGAACTCGCCAAATTCCTTTCTGGCGAAATGAACCGTTTTGACGTTTTCAAGGGCCCCATCAAGGACAACAAAGGCAACGTCGTCCTGGCAGAAGGCGAAGTATTACGCCAGGTTGACCTGGATTGTTTTGAAAGTGCCGATTCGCCCTGCGCGGGTGGCATTGGTATGTACTGGTGGTTCGAGAATATCACCGCGGAACTACCATAATCCAATTATCACTTAAGAGATGGCCGAAAAACGGCCATCTCTTAAATATTTTGATACACTTAAACCCATGAGCAACAAAGAAGAAAACGCGACTCTGCCAACAACACCACCTGTGGTTGAAATGCGCAATATCGTGCTGCGCTTTCCCGGTGTGTTGGCCAACGACCATGTTAATTTTTGTATGCATCCCGGCGAAATTCACGCCCTCTTAGGCGAAAACGGTGCCGGAAAAAGCAGTTTGATGAATGTGCTCTGCGGACTGTACAAACCCACCAGTGGCGATATTCTGATTAATGGCGAAGCGGTAAGCTTCAATTCGCCAAAAGATGCTATTGCCAAAGGCATCGGTATGGTACATCAGCATTTCATGTTAGTGCAAAATCAGACCGTAACTGAAAATATTATTTTAGGCCTTGATAATCCCCGTTTTTTCTTAAACCTTAAAAAATATGATGAGGAAGTCCGCGCTTTAGCCGACTCTGTGGGGGTTAAAATTGACCCCACCGCGAAGATATGGCAACTTTCAGTTGGTGAACAACAGCGCGTAGAAATTTTAAAAATCCTTTATCGTGGTGCAACTATTCTTATATTAGATGAACCCACCGCGGTTTTAGCGCCACAGGAAGCTGACGAGTTGATTAGCACCTTGCGCAGTATGGCCGAGCAAGGCAAAGCCATCGCCTTTATTAGCCATAAATTGAACGAAGTTCGTGCCGTAGCTGATCGCATTACTATTTTACGGCGCGGAAAAACAACTGCCGAAGCTTTACCAATTGCTGGTATGACTCGCGAGAACCTGGCAAGTCTCATGGTCGGCCGTGAAGTCTTTTTCTCGCAACGACGAAGCAATAAAGAACCTGGCGATGTTATCTTAAGGCTCAATAAGGTCAGCGCGCTCAACAACAAAAACCTACCCGCTTTGCGCGATGTCAGTCTGGAATTGCGCGAGGGTGAAATTTTAGGCATCGCCGGCGTAGCTGGTAATGGTCAAAGCGAGTTAGTCGAATGCATTACCGGTCTTAGAGCCTGCAAAGGTGAAATTTTTGTTCATGATGAGAACATCGCCAACAAATCACCTCGTTTTTCAATCGCGCATGGTCTGTCTCACATTCCCGAAGACCGCATTGGTGTTGGCACAGCGCCTAACCTGTCGATCACGAAAAACGTCATCATGAAAAACTATCGTGAAAAACCGATCAGCAAAGCCTGGCAGCTCGACTATAAGGCCGCCAAAACGCATGCTGAAACCCTTAAAAACAAATATGACATTATGGCACCAAATGTTGAAACCGAAGCGCGCAAGCTTAGTGGTGGCAATCTGCAAAAACTTATTCTGGCCCGTGAACTTTCAAGTCTGCCTCAAATCGTGGTTGCCATGCAGCCTACGCGTGGTCTGGATGTTGGTGCCATTGAGGGAGTGCAAGAACTTCTCATCAAGCAACGCGATGAAGGTTGCGCTATTCTTTTAGTGTCTGAAGAATTAGACGAGCTGATGCGCCTTTCTGACCGCATTGCTGTGATGTATGAAGGCGAAATTGTAGGGATTATGAACGGTGATGAAGCTGACATTCAAACCATTGGCCTTATGATGACTGGCAGCCTGCGCCTGGATGGAAAAGAAGACCGTCATGGCCACAATCTTTTACAACAGGAAGAAACCACTTCAGAAGATCCTGAAGATGATGAAGCAGTTTTAGCGATGGCAACACCTATTTCAACATCTGACGAACCCAGTCAAGACCAAACGACACTATCTGAAACGGATACTGCTCATTTGAAATCCCTGGAAACAGAACAAATCCCTATTGAAGATGAACAGCCCGACAAATCGGAAAAACCAGATCTGCCTTTGAGTGAAGAGGAAGAAAAAGAGCGGGTCTTGCGTAAGGTTTTAGGCGACAAGTATAAACAGGACGGTGCAGAATGAGGCTCCCAAAAATCTCTTTGGTAAGGCGCACAGAAGACATTCCAAAATGGTTGCCTTTTGTCACCACACTTGGCGCAGTAGTTTTGGCCTTTGTCATCGGTGCTATTATTTTGGCCTCAATCGGTGCGGATCCCCTCTTCATTTACAGCCACAATTTCAAAGGTGCCTTTGGTTCTTTTGGATCGTTTTCTGATGTGATGGTTAAAGCCTCACCTTTGATCTTGATTGGTCTTGGGTGTAGTCTCGCCTTTCGTATGAAACTCTGGAATATCGGCGCTGAAGGCCAATTCTTTATGGGCGCGTTTTGTGCCAGTTTGGTGCCATTGGTTCCCCTGGTCCCCATGGATACAACACCAAAGTTTGTTATCCTCACCATGATGGCACTTTTAGGCATGATTGGCGGTGCTTTTTATGGTTTTATTCCCGGATATCTGAAAGCTAAATTCCATATAAACGAAATTATCGTCACCCTAATGCTCAACTATATTGTCGTTTTTTGGAACAATTATTGGATTTTTGGTAAATGGAGTGACTCTGGTTTTCAGATGACAAAAACATTTCCGAAAAGCGCCTGGCTGCCAAGATTGGCTGATTATGCTAAAGAAGTTAAAGCCTTTTCTGGGATCACCCTGCACATGGGAGTGCTTTTTGGACTGATTGCCGCCTTAATCGTTTACATCATCCTCAATCACAGCAGTTGGGGATACATGATTAACCTCATCGGCGACAACCCACGCGCAGCGAAATATGCCGGCGCGAATATCGAAAAAAACACAATCATAGTTTTCATGATTTCAGGCGCTATGGCTGGTTTGGCAGGTATGGTT
>CAZTEP010000095.1:0-5543 GCA_964612325.1 uncultured Anaerolineaceae bacterium | reverse complement strand
TCCACTGGGGTCGTTTGAGTTGGTGATAAACCTTACGCGTGAAAGCTTTTTTGTAGGGGATGAGCAAAAGTGCAACCTCTTTAATACTTCAGGTTATGGCGATAGTCTGGGCCTGACTGTTTACAACCACGATGACAGCCACAGCGGACACGATAACTGGTTTAGCATGAATCTGAGCACTTTGAACGCCAGCAGAGCCTATCCATTGCGTTTGGCGTTTTTTGTGCCTGAAGGCGCGCCGGCTTTGGGTGATTTTCATGTGGGCAGTTTGCTTATCGGCGAAGCTGGCAGTGTGCCATCCATGAGCGTTGAGGCTGAAAACGGTCTGGGGGGTGTGACGATGGTTGACACTAAAGCCTCAAACGGGAAGTATCAACGCTACACCTGGAGTGGCAGTGGCTGGGCTGAGTTGGCGACATGGTCATTATGTTCGTTAATGGTGAGCAAATTGGCTGGCCATCATATCTTGCCGGTTTTAAGGTTGCATCATTTGCCTGTTTCGGAGCATTTGCGTTTACGCCTTGTTTTGAAGCTGCAAACTCAACGCCTTTATGAAAGTCCGGTTTGTGTCGTGCAAAATGAGAAAAGCGGTCAGGTTTTCGCGCCATTGGATTTTGGATTAGCGAGTTTGCCCAGACTTAATTTCGCGGCTGGTTTAAACCTGTGTCTTGAGGGCATGCAGAGTGGATTAAGTGCGACTTTGGATGTGGACGACCTGTTGCTATTACCTCAAAAAAGCTATGCTTTTTATCAGTCTTTGAGGCCGTTGGCAAGTGGATCAAGTTTGATTGATGATGCCTGGCGAGGCTTGAGCTGGTCAATGAATGCTGGCCAGGAATTAAAAACGCATCTCTGTTTAGAGGAAGGGCATTTTCTGCGTCCGGGTTTGGAACAGCGCTTTTTTGTTTTTATGGCAAACGAGTCAAAACAAAGTCCCATTGATATGTCTCTCAAAGTCATGGCCTGGTATAGACCGGTATTGGAGATTCCATGACTGTGATAAGGCAAAAAATGCGGCTCAAAGCGCGCTTTGTTGACAGTCACGCTGTGCCTGTGCAGGTTATTTGGCAAACGATACGCCCGATACGCTTAAGCTGGACGGCGATTGGAGGCTGTGAGGAAGCGCTTTTATGGGTGGATGATACCTGGATGGAAATTGAGGATTGGGCAGATGCCCTGGCAAGGGCGGTTGAGGTTGTTGATGAACATGGGCAATTGCTTTGGTGGGGTTGGGTTGAGGCGGTGAGCAAACATTTACCATCAATCAGCCTCAGTTATGACCTTGATAAGTGCGCCAATCGGGTGGCGGTGTTATATCGCAGTTTGGAGCCGGGTCAGGCTTTTGGTGAATGGCAACAAACAGCGTGGGTGGATGATCTTGAAAGTCAGGCTGTTTATGGTATCAAAGAACGTTTACTAAAAGTTGGCGTGTTGTCTGTTGAACAGGCAGAACACTGGCGCGACATTGAGCTAAAACGACGGGCATTCCCGAATCTTGAGCTTAACCCAGGAAATACGGCTGAGGCGCGCACCAGGGGTATCTATTTGCGGTGTAAGGGATGGTTGCATCGGTTGAATTGGCGTGTTTGGCAGTGTGAATCTGGTGTAACCGGGAATACTGTCGCGCAAAGTGGGTCGCAGGCGATTGGGGATAACGCGGACCACAGCGCGTTGTCTCAGTCTTTCTTAATTAAACGCAAATTGCAGTTAAGCGCGGTTAGTTTGCGTTTGCGAAAAGTGGGAACCCCAGGTGACCAGTTACGGGTAGATGTGCGATTGGCGGAGGATGGTTCACCGGTAGGGGGCAATTTGCTTAGCTGTCGTTTTATAACTGAATCGATGGCTAATGAGTCCTATACCTGGTTGACAGCCAGTTTTCCTGTGCCTTATAGTTTGGACCCAAACAAAGCCTATTGTTTGGTTATCAGTCGGACTGGGGCAGTGAACAATGAAGCTTATTATGTTTTGGGACTGGATGAGCATTTGCATTACGCGGATGGACAGATGAAACTATTCAGGCCGGCTGACCAAACCTGGCAACCGAGAGACCCTGCCGCGGACGCGCTCTTTAAGCTGACTGGCCTTAGCCGGGTTGAGGATGAAATAGAGGCATTGCTCAGTTCAAAAGCTGATTTTTTGAGTGGTTTTGCGCTTGAAAAGGGTATTGGTTTGCTTTTGCCTGCTGTGGGTGAATTGGGCGCGCCAGCTTTTGACACATTCAAGCGTTTATTGGCCTTGGGTACTGATAACCGTCAAAAGCTGATGGTTGCGATTAGTCCTTCGCGGTTTTTGCGTGTTTTCAGCGAACCGGATTCTGATGATATCCCGTATTTTTTGACCCCTTCGGGGGAGGCGCTTGACCGACTGGGGCAGCCTGTTAGCGCTGTGAATGAGCTTGTTGGCAAGCGTGTAAAAGTCTATCGTCAAGACAGTTTTCTGGTTGAAGGTCTGATTTTGGATGCTGAAACCGGTGTTTACCAATTAAAAACCCACGGATAAAGACCTTGCTTTGATATAATAAACGCACTATCCAATTGGAGGTTAGCATGATTCGAGCAACTTTTAATTTTCCACCCGGTTTTATTTGGGGCTGTGCCACATCCAGTCATCAGGTTGAGGGGAACAACATCAACAACGATTGGTGGCGCTGGGAACAGGAAGATGGACGCATTTTAAAAGGGGATCGAAGTGGCAAAGCCTGTGATTGGTGGGCGGGGCGTTGGCGCGAAGATTTTGACCGCGCTCGTGAAACACACCAAAACGCGCATCGCCTTTCAATTGAATGGTCGCGTGTGCAACCGGAACTTGACCGCTGGGATGAATCGGCCTTGGATCGCTATCGCCAAATGCTGATGGGATTGAAAGAACGCGATATGATGCCTATGGTCACCTTACATCATTTCACCATTCCACAGTGGCTGGCCGAAATGGGTGGCTGGGAAAATGAGGCGGTTATTGAGCTCTTCGCGGAATATACCCGTAGAACGGTGATGGCCTTAAAGGCACACTGCCAGTTTTGGGTGACGATTAATGAACCGAACGTTTACATGGTGGGTGGCTATTTGGGGGATGGCTTTCCACCAGGGCAGAACGATGTGAAGACCGGTCTGAAAGTTTTACTAAACATGATCAAGGCTCACGCGCGTGCTTATGAAATCATTCATGAGCTTCAGGCTGACGCGATGGTGGGAATCGCGCATCATTGGCGTGGCTTTATTGCGGCGAACAAAGGCTTTTTAACCCGTAGGGTGTGCCAGTTATATAAAACTGCTTTTGACAATGCTTTCGCTGAGACCCTGCGCACAGGCAAGTTTGACGCGAAAATCTACAAGGAAGATATCGCGCAGTCCAAAGGCACACAGGATTTCTTTGGTATCAACTATTATGGCCGTTTTGAAGTGAAGTTTGACCTTTTCAAACCCTCCAGTATGTATAGTGAGCATTACTATCCAAAGGCATTTGAACTTTCTAATTCCGGTTTTGTTGCCAATGACCCCGAAGGGTTCCGCGCCTCTATTCGCTGGGCGGATAGTTTTGGTTTGCCAATTTACATTACCGAAAATGGTACCGATGACAGCAAAGATGACTTCAGGCGAAAATTCCTGCTGGACCACATCTTAGCCATGTGGCATGAGGTGAACCACAACGTCCCGGTGAAGGGGTATTTCCATTGGAGCCTGGTGGATAATTTTGAATGGGCTCATGGCTGGGAAAAACGCTTTGGTCTGTGGGATTTGGACATCAACACACAACAACGCCGACTAAGGGATAGTGGCAAACTATATGCCGAGATTTGTCGCACAAACAGCTTAAGCTCAGACGCTGTTGAAAAGTTTGCTCCGGAACTTTATGAGCACGTCTTTGGTACGTCTGATTTAACCCAATAAAAAAACACTAAACAGGAAAATGATGTGCCAAACCATTGGTTTGGCACAAACCTTGCATATACTCTGTTAGGTTAATACCGAAGGAGTTGATTATGTTTAGTGTTATCGGAAAATTCCTGCTTCAATTTACAGAACCCCTGGCGATTGTGGGTCTGTTTTTGTTTATCGCTTTACTTATTGTAGGTAAAAAAGCCAAAGGCTCCCTGTTCTTCTTGATTGTAGCCCTTTTACTGGTTGCTGTTTTAGGAAACACTTTCTTTTCAAGCTGGATTTCCCGCTCGATGGAGTGGCGCTATATGCCGGTGGATGTCAACACCGTTAAAGCAGATGCGATTGTGTTGTTGGCCGATGGCACCAAAGCTGCGAATACCCCGCGCTTGCGTGTTGAATTGGGCGAAGAAGCTGACCGGGCTTTATATGCCATCGCAATGTTCCAACGTGGCGCGGCCAAAGGCATATTAGTTGTAGGTGGGCCCGAAGAAAGCGAGTCAACCCGTCAATTTTTAATCGAATTAGGTGTTCCTCAGGAACTGGTGTTTTTGAACCAGGATACAAAAGATATTGTTGAAACAGTGACCAGCACAACAGTTGCTCTGCAGAACGTTGGCGCGAAAAGCATGATTTTGGTCACTTCCGCGCTTGAGATGGACCGCATGCGCTTTGCTTTTGAGCAAGGTGGCTTAGAAGTTATTCCCGCGCCGTGTGATTATCAGATTACAAAAAACAGCTGGGATGAAATGACCGCCTTTGACCTCAAGTCAATATTAATCCAATTGATGCCCAATAGCGATAGCTTTGAGCAATCCGTTCGTGTGTTGCGCGAATACTTTTCATTCGCTTTTTACAGGATACGAGCCATCCTTTAAATTGGTAAAATCGCTGAACCTCTATCAGCGACGAAACTTCCGCATAAAGTCTGCCAGCCTGATGGGGTGGCAGACTTTAGTTTAACGGGTTGTTTTGCGACCCGATAACATAAACGGGAACAAGATAAAGTCTTTTTACGTCTTATAACTGAAAACCTTTGAAACATATAGGAGATAAAATGAAACCTTACAACTATTTCTTAACAATTGTGATTATGATGAGCATTTTACTAAATGCTTGTTCGCCGGTACCCAGCCCTTCAAAACCTAATTTAGAATCTTATCCGGTTGAGGATAGCACGATAAATGCAGAAGGTGATGAGCAGGAAGCCGGTAGTCAATTAGCTGGTAATTTAGCTTACATCACGAATCCCCAGGCGACGGCGGAGGAATTACATAGAATTTCATTGGCCAGCAACCAGTTCGCGCTTGATTTGTATCAACATCTATTGGATAAAGAGGGGAATTTGATTTATTCGCCTTTTAGTATCTATCAGGCGTTGTTGATGACCTATACCGGCGCAGAAGGTGAGACCGCCGAACAAATGAAAGATGTTTTAGGTGTTCAGGATGATAACCAGATCCACAATCTGATGAACGCGCTTAATGTGACCCTGATGGCTGAGCCAGGTTATACAACCAAGGATATGCAGCCTCTCATTTTTAATATGACAAATGCTTTATGGGCACAGAAAAATTTTCATTTTTAAAAAGACTTTTTGGACAAACTTTCCGCAAATTACGCGGCTGGTCTTAATCTGGTCGATTACAGCCAGCCAGAAGAGGCGCG
>CAZTEP010000094.1:0-5548 GCA_964612325.1 uncultured Anaerolineaceae bacterium | reverse complement strand
CGAGATTTCGCGGAGTGACTGGAGTTCAGACGTGTGCTCTTCCGATCTACATTTTCTGTCTGAACTTAAACTGTTAGAAGCTGAATGGCAAGTCGATTTGATAGTAATAGAAAAATTTGACCCCAATAAAGAAGCTGAAATAATCCATTTTGAACATATTGGCATTGATGATGACGAAGACTGAAGAGAAAACCCCTTTAATCTATGTTATTGGAGCAACCGCCTCTGGTAAAACGAGCTTAGCAATCCAGTTAGCTAAACGGTTAGGAACTGAAGTCATCTCTGCAGATTCTCGATACTTATACAAAGAACTACACATCGGCACAGCTAAACCAAGTTTAGAAGAACAAAACGAAGTCCCACATCACTTAATTGATGTAGCAAGTGTTAAAAATTCCTGGAGCATTGGCGAATACTTAAAAGCCTTGACACCCATCATCGAAACACTTAACCATGATAACAAAATCCCAATCCTGGTAGGGGGCACTGGCCAATATTACCGAGCTATTGTTCAGGGATGGAAAGTTCCAGAGTTACCACCAAACCCTGAGCTCCGACAAGCCATAGAACGATGGGGACAAGAAAAAGGATTTGATGTTCTTCACAATCTTTTAACTTTAGTTGACCCTAAAGCTGCCCAAAACATTGATTTTCGAAACGAAAGACGCTTAGTACGAGCCTGGGAAGTTATCACAAAAACTGGCTGTCTTTTTTCTGAACAACGGCAACAAGTCGAATCACCTTATCACACCTTAAGCTTAGGCTTGGCTTGGGACCGTAAAACCCTTTACAATCGTATAGACCAACGTATAGAAGCCATGTTTGAAGCTGGATTATTAGAAGAGGTTCAAAGCTTAATCGAACAAAACCTTGACGAAGCTGTGAAGCGTATCGGTGTGATTGGTTACAGTGAAACACTTGCGCACCTCCAGGGAGAAATTCCTCTTGAAGAATGTAAGATGCTCATTAAACGTCATACAAGGCAATTTGTGCGCAGACAGGCCAATTGGTTTAAACCAACGGATCCAAACATACACTGGTTTGATGCCAAAGACCCAGCATCTTTAGAAAAAATACTGGGTCTTGTAAAGGAAACGTATAAACCTTTTCTTAATTATCTATAACCGGTACGCCGTAATTTTTTTCAACGGGTGCTGGGAAGATTTCATCAAATTCTTCCTTTGATATCGTTTCTTGTTCAAGTAACTTTTCAGCCACTTCAATCAGTTTTGGCTTGTATTCAATCAAGATATCTTTAGCGCGTTGATAGCATTCATTGATAATACGAGTAACTTCCTCGTCGATTTTCTCCGCGACGGCTTCAGAATAATCTCGATGTTCAGATATTTCACGACCTAAAAATACTAATTCTTCTTTTTTGCCGTAGACCATTGGGCCCATTGCATCACTCATACCCAAACGAGTAACCATACTTCGCGCGAGGCGGGTAACCTGTTCAAGGTCGTTTGAAGCTCCAGTAGTGATGTCATTAGCCATAATTTCTTCAGCAGCACGTCCACCAAGATAATAGGTAATATCCGCTAAAAGCATTTTCTTTGACTTATAGCTGGTATCTTCAGTAGGCAATGCCAGCGTAAAGCCACCAATCATACCACGGGAGATGATGGATATCTTCTGAATAGGATCACCTTCCGGAAGCGCGGTAACAACAATCGCGTGACCTGCTTCGTGATAAGCGGTAATTCGCCTTTCGTCCTCATTCATTATTCGGCTCTTGCGTTCTGGACCAGCAATGACGCGTTCAATTGCTTCTTCGAACTCATCCATCCCAATCACTTTTTTATCTCGTCGAGCAGCTAACAATGCAGCTTCGTTCACAAGATTTTCAAGGTCAGCGCCAGCGAACCCAGGAGTACCCCGTGCCAATACGCCAAGATCAACTTCTTTCGAAATTGGTTTTCCTCGGGCATGGACCTTAAGAATATCTTCTCGACCTTTCATATCTGGTTTGTCCAACATTACCCGTCGGTCAAAACGGCCAGGGCGCAACAAAGCAGGGTCTAAAATATCAGGGCGGTTTGTCGCGGCAATAACGATAACATTAGTGTCCGTTCCAAAACCATCCATCTCCACCAACAATTGGTTTAGAGTTTGTTCACGTTCATCATGACTGCCACCTAATCCAGCACCACGCTGACGGCCAACAGCATCAATCTCATCAACAAAAACGATACATGGAGAACGTTTCTTGGCTTCATCAAAGAGGTCACGGACACGGCTTGCACCGACACCAACAAACATTTCAACAAATTCGGAACCGGAAATTGAAAAAAAGGGCACGCCAGCTTCACCAGAAACCGCTTTTGCCATGAGAGTTTTACCTGTTCCAGGTGAACCGATTAATAGTACACCTTTAGGAATGCGCGCACCGAGAGCCAGAAACTTTTGAGGCTCTTTTAAGAATTCAACCACTTCCTGCAATTCTTCTTTGGCTTCATCAACACCAGCAACATCCGCGAATGTGACAGTAGGTTGTTCGCCACCCAACATTTTGGCACGGGATTTTCCAAATTGCATGGCAGCATTGTTAGAACCTTGAGCTTGCTTGATGAATACCCAAAAAAGGACACCCATCAAAATAAATGGCGCAAAGTTCATTACACCAATGAATAAATTACTCCAGAAGCCTGGAAGTTTAATGCGAATTTGTAAATCCGGATTTTGAAAAGCTTCTTCTTTTGCGCCCAGCTGAACGAGCTGCTCAACGAGACCTACTTTTGGGTCTAAGGATGATTTAAAACTTTTCTTTGGATCAGAAGCATAGGTAATATAAAGCGTCTCACCATCAGCTTCTAATTTTGAGATAAGTCCTTCGTTTAATTCAACCGCCACACGATTGATTGGCACGGGTTCATTACCTAATGTTTGTTCCCGTAATCCATAAACGGTCATCGTCACAATGGCTAAAAGCAATAGTGCAGATATTAAAAATGATTGTCGTCTTGGTTTCACACGATCCTCCAGATTCGATACATCTTGTACCGTTAAATTATACCAATAAGCTTTACATCATCGAAAAGAGAGAAGAACCATAAGTAAAACTCTGATAGTTTTCTTATAGATAATGGATTTCATGGCAATGTCCACAACCTATGTTTGGGTCTTTAACTCGTTCGAGTGTTTTGCTGCAACTTGATTCAACCTTCATGCGTTTTTTGAACCATGTTTTTCCAATATAGGTACTCAGTACCAGGTTTGGGCAATTGTTATTACGCTGAATGTTTGGAACAGGACAATCTTTGCACAAACCTGAGTGCCAAATAAGTTTGTCTTTAGGATTCACTAATCCGCGACATTCTTCAAAATTTCGACCGCGATAGTAATCTCCGTAAAAGAAAGAACATTCGCGGTCTGTTGGAGTTTTCATCAGATTGTTTATTTAAGACTAAACACGGGTGACGTATTCGCCAGTACGTGTATCTACGCGGATAGTATCACCTTCGGTCACAAACGCAGGAACCTGAACTTTTAGACCGGTTTCAACTTCTACTTGTTTGGTAAGACCAGTCGCAGTATTTCCACGCGCAGCAATTTCAGCCGTGGTAACCAGTAAATCAACGCTTGTGGGGAGCTCAATATCCAAAGCTTCATCTCCATAGAAAGTCAATTTGACTTCCATGTTTTCCTTCAAATAACCTTCAATGTCTTCAACCAAACTTTTGGGAATAGCTGGTTGCTCAAAAGTTTCCATATCCATGAAGTAAAAGAAATTATCATCGCGATAAAGATATTCAACACGGTGATAATCCAAGCGTACTGATTGAATACGGTCACCAGAGATAAAAGTCATCTCAAGCGTTGTACCCTTGCGAAGATCTCGTGCTTTAATTCTAATTGTTGCTGAGCCACGGCCAGGTTTGTTGTGAGAGTATTCCAAAACGCGATACAAGTTTTCATCTTGCAAAAAAATAACACCTTTTCTTAAATCATTAACATCAATCATTTCTTCCTCTTTCTAACTTATCAAAGCGATGCGATTATATATCAACGAGAGCGACTAAGCAAGTTTTACTTAATGTGCGCATTATTCGCAGATCATTTCTATTGTATTTGAAGCATTTTAGGTAATTGAAAAAATATCTAAAAATTTTACATCTTTTCGTTCTTTTTGGTGTTATAAAAAATAGCTATAAATAAGCAGTATAATACAGTCATAATTAGATTGAATATGGAGAAAATTATGCTACAAATTGTTCCTGTCATCAGTAAACAAGACAAAAGAGATTTTGTCGAATTTCAATACGAGCTTTATAAAGACGTACCTCAGTTTGTTCATCCGTTCAAAGCAGATGTTTATATGCAACTAAACAAAGAAAAACATCCTTGGTATGACCATTCAGAATCTGACCAATGGATTGCCAAGCGCAATGGAAAAGTTGTTGGGCGTATTGCCGCACTCGAAAACAAACGTTTTAACGACTTTCATCAAGCCAAGCAAGCATCATTCTATCTTTTCGATTGTATTAATGACCAAGATGTCGCTAACGCCTTATTTGATACTGTCATCCAATGGGCAAAGTCAAGGGGACTTGATCGCATCGTAGGCCCAAAAGGTTATGGCCCATTAGATGGCTATGGTATTCAAATCGAGGGGAATGATAAACGCCAAATGATGAACATGATGAATTACAACTTCCCATACTATCAGGATTTGGTAGAAAACTATGGTTTTACCAAAGAAGTTGACTTTGTGAGCAGTTTTGTGCGACCGCAAGAATTTGAAATGCCAGAAAAAATTAAAAAGGCTATGGCGATTGTTAAAAAACGTGGCAAACTCAAAACCAAGAGTTTTAAGAATAAACGTGAGATCCAACAATGGAAAACACGCATAAAAGAAGCCTATAATGGTGCTTTTATCCACAATTGGGAATATTACCCTCTAACAGATCGCGAATTGGATTATGTGCTCAATAATGCCTTGTTAGTTGTAATTCCAACGATGGTGCAACTTATCCTAAATGAAGAAGATGAATTAGTTGGTTTTGTTTTGCCATTCCCAGATATTTCCCGGGCAATGCAAAAGAACAAGGGTAAAATGGGTCCCATTGAGATTATTCGTTTATTACTTGAAATCAAGAAAACAGATTGGGTGTGTTACAACGGGATCGCCATTCTGCCTAAGTATCAGGGTATGGGAGGTAACGCGATGTTGTTTGATACATTGTTAGCCGCTACCCAAAAACAACCTCAGTTTGTGAATGGGGAACTTTCTCAAGTTGCAGAAACTGCAGTTCAAATGCGTAAAGATTTGAAGAATCTTGGCGTAAAACCTTATAAAAACCACAGAGTTTACCAAATCGATGTGAAGTAAATAAAGTACCTATATAGATTATCAAAAACAAGTGATAAGCGAGCAACTTTTCACTTGTTTTCATTTTTAATTTCATTCAACATTAACAAGCTTGTTTTTTATTTGATTTAGATCATTTAAACTGTATATGAATCTTTATTAAAAAAGGTGAAATTAAAAATATTAAGCGGGTGATGGGATTCGAACCCACGAATGTTAGCTTGGGAAGCTAATGCC
>CAZTEP010000093.1:0-5554 GCA_964612325.1 uncultured Anaerolineaceae bacterium | reverse complement strand
GTTCGTGCCTGACATAGGCATTTTTAATTATGTTAGTTAGTAAAGGGAAGTAAGATGAACCATACAGAATTGTTGAAATCCGTTGAAGCCGAGAAAAATCCTAACATTCCGGATCTTTTCCCCGGCGATAATGTTAGTGTTCACATGAAAATCAAAGAAGGCGACCGCGAACGCATCCAGGAATTTAAAGGCGTCGTGCTCTACACACGTGGCTGCGGAAATGATGCCTCATTTACTGTTCGTCGTGTTGCCAGCAATGGTATCGGTGTTGAGCGTACCTTTTTGTTACACTCACCTCGAATTGCCAAAGTTGTTGTCGAACGCCATAACAAAGTCCGCCGCGCGCGCCTCTATTTCTTGCGAAAACGCACCGGTAAGAGCGCTCGACTTAAGCAACGCTTCTAAATTTGTTTTATCGCAAAAGAGAAAGCCTGCTCTGGTCAGCAATCTGTCCAGAAAAGGCTTTTTGTTTCTCACAGGCTAACAGACTCGCTTGTATTAAACAAAGCAACGCGGAAGTAAACACGACAATTGAAAAACAACAAAAGTCACTTCAATAGTATAATTATTCATCAGCGTTTAGGAAGGTCAATCTTCATAAATGCCACTATTGTTAATCGTAGCGATTAACAGTTTTAGAAAAACGAGGTATTAGCAATGACTACGAACATTCTTTCTCCCGAAGGATTTAAAAAATACTCCGAAGATCTCGAGTATTTGCGTACCGTAAAACGTCGCGAATTATCCATTCGTTTACAAGAAGCGATGGAAGATGGTGAACTCATTGAAAGCGCCGAATACGAAGCCGCAAAAAATGAACAAGGCATTATTGAAGGGCGCATTAAAGAGTTAGAAATTCTCTTGGCAAACGCGCAAATCGTTGAAAAAAGCAAGAGCACAAGCAAAGTTGCTGTTAACTCTAAAGTGACTATTCAATATAATGATAAAGACACCCCTGAAACCTATGAACTTTTAGGTACAGCCGAAGCCAATCCCATGGAGAACAAAATCTCAGTTGACTCTCCAGTCGGCCATGCTATTTTAGGCAAAAAAGTCGGCGATAAAGTCAAGGTTGTCGCGCCTGGAGGCACATTTGTAATAGAAATCATCGCCATCGGATGATATACTAAGGACGATGAACTGATTGAAACCATAATGCCCCACACGAATCACCGGTGGGGCGCTTTTTTAAAGCAATGATGTGAGGACTGATAATGTTAATTGACGATTTTTCTGATCTTGAAAGAACACGCTACGAAAAGCTTTTACGCATGCGCGAAGAAGGTATTGACCCCTACCCAACACGCTCATCCAAAAACATGACGAATGCTGAAGCCATCCGTGTTTTTGAAACTGCCGAAGCAAATGGTGAAACCGAAGTTCCAAACGTTATATTAGCAGGACGTTTGCGTGCTATTCGTAATATGGGAAAACTCTGCTTCGCGCATATCGAAGACAGCACCGATAAAATCCAACTCTTCTTCCGCGTCAATGAAATCGGCGAAGAAAAATTAGCAGGCTTTTTGCGTGATTTTGACCTTGGCGATTTTATTGAGGCTTCAGGCAATCTCACTCGCACAAAACGCGGTGAAATCACGCTCATGGTGCATAATTTTGCTATGCTCGCCAAAGCACTTTTTCCATTACCCGCTGACAAAGATCAGGTAATCGACGGCGAAACCGTGCGTCATTCTGTGCTTACCGACCCCGAAACACGCTACCGCCAACGCTACGTTGACCTTGCCGTAAACCCGGATGTGCGCGATATCTTTATCTCCCGCGCGAAAATCATCGACAGCATGCGCGCCTATCTCGACAGTCGCGGCTATCTTGAAGTTGAAACCCCTATCCTGCAACCTATCTATGGCGGTGCCGCGGCCAAACCCTTTACTACCTACCACAATCAGCTTCACCAGCAACTTTACCTCCGCATCAGCTTCGAGCTTTACCTCAAACGCCTCATCGTTGGTGGTTTGGACCGCGTTTATGAAATCGGACGCGACTTCCGCAACGAAGGTGTCTCCTTCAAACACAACCCGGAATTCACTCAGCTTGAGCTCTACGAAGCCTACACCGATTACCACGGCATGATGCGCATTGCTGAAGAAATGGTTTCAAAAGCCGCCTTTGACCTCAATGGCAGTTACATCTTCAACTACGACGGTCACGAAATTGACCTTACCCCACCCTGGAAACGCCTCAGTATTCGCCAGGGCTTGATTGATTTTGCAGGCATCGACATCAAGGACTATCCGAGCGTTGAAAGCTTAGAAGCCTTGTTAGAAGAACGCCAAATTGATTTCAAACCCGGTTCGCCCCGTGGAAAACTGATTGGTTTGCTCATGGAAGAGTACATCGAGCCAAGATTAATTCAGCCAACCTTTTTGTGCGACTATCCCCGCGACATTTCTCCCCTCGCCAAAAACATTCCTGGTGACCCAAGCACCGTTGAGCGTTTTGAAATTTTCATCGGTGGCGTGGAACTTGGCAATGCCTTTACCGAACTCAACGACCCCCTCGAACAAGAAAAACGCTTCCTGGAAATGGCAAAAGCCTATGCCTCTGACGATGAAGAACAACACCCTCTCGACCAGGACTTTTTGCGCGCTTTGGCTTATGGCATGCCTCCCACAGGTGGTATGGGTATCGGTGTGGACCGCATGGTTATGATGCTTACCGGCAAAAACACCCTTAGGGAAGTCATTCTCTTCCCTCACTTACGCAAGATTGAAGACTGAGTTACGACTGGCTTAAGTCTTGCAACATTAAGGTTGTGGACGAGAACACACTCATTCAACTTGCAAAAAAAGGCGAATTAGACGCTTTCAATCAGCTTATTCTGATGTATCAGGATATGGCTTTTAACGTCGCCTATCGCATCATGAACGATGAAGCACAGGCCGCAGATGCCACTCAGGATGCTGTTATTTCAATGTACCGCCGCTTTGACACTTATCGCGGTGGCTCATTTAAAGCCTGGTTTATGCGCATTGTCACCAATGCATGTTACGATGCCCTTCGCTGGCAAAAACGACGACCCACAATCGCCCTGGAACCTGAAACCGACGATGGCGAACGCATTGAATCGCCTTACTGGCTCGAAGACAATGAAGCAAAGCCCGATGAAGAACTTGAAAAGAAAGAATTAGAAGCTGCCATTCAACATTGTATTAACGCACTACCCAACAAATTCAAGACCGTTTTCTTGCTGATAGATGTGAACGGTGATGACTACGAAACCGTTGCGCAAAGCATCCAGCGCCCGGTCGGTACCGTAAAAAGCCGCCTCTCACGCGCCAGACAAAGAATGCAAAAATGTTTACAGGGTTTTGGGGAACTTTTACCCGACATTTTTCGTCTAAATGCCAAGAATGATGATGAACAAGTTACCGAACCTATCCCCTAAAGCGTTTGAGGCACTAAGCGCTTATATTGATAGCCAATTGAGCCCCGAAGAAAGCATTGCGGTCGAAAAACGACTTTCAAGCTCTGTTAGCTATCAAAAACACTACGAACGCATCAAAGCGATGCGAACTGCAATGCGCGCTCTGCCCAAACACAAAGCACCACGCAACTTCATCCTCACTCGAGCCGAGGCTGCCGAAGCCAAACGTGGACGCAACTGGAGCCGCGCGTTTGGCCTGGCTTTTAGCCTGTGCGCGGTATTTTTAGTC
Source organism: uncultured Anaerolineaceae bacterium (assembly GCA_964612325.1). Classification (GTDB taxonomy): domain Bacteria; phylum Chloroflexota; class Anaerolineae; order Anaerolineales; family Anaerolineaceae; genus Mesolinea. Next base: position 1,880 of record CAZTEP010000093.1, on the reverse strand, counting down.
GTGCTACTCGGCTATGATGGACTATCAAATGGCTTATTTGCGATGAAAAAAGAAGCTCCGTCTGAGGCATCGGTAGCTTTGTATACAACCGACATGGATGAATCAGCACAAACTCTTGAACCTGAAAGCCCCCAGGCCATTTCAGCCAGAGACATGAAAGATGACTCATCTGACCAACCCGTTCTGTTATCATGGGGCAATCCTACATCAAAGGATGTCATGGCCGGCGGCTCAATTGAACAAGCTGATACAATCGAAGAAAACCGCATGTTTACTTCCCAATCATCAAGCTCAATTGACCCAGGTGAAACCAGCTACAGGAATGGCATCGCGCCTGAAATGCTCACCGAAGACGGATTAGTAAAGATTTTCCTTAACGACCCAGAAACAGGCCTCATTCACATTTGTGACCCCATTTATGGTTGCGGCTTAGGTGGGGGAGGTTCTGTAGAGTCAAACGATTTTCCAATGACTGAGGAAACCGAACCTCTTGACATACAGTCCGGAGTGCACCTGGTAGACCCAAACAGAATTTATTATGACCCGGTTAGAGGGAACTACTTCCTGTGCGCTTCAATGGTAAGCTGTAATGCACAATCCTTGGTCGCAGAAACGAATGATGAAGTCCAACACGAAAACGCCTTTCCGCTCATTTTAGGTCTTGACCACGAAAACGAGGGTGAGCTAATTTCAGCCTCACCTCAGTTTACGCAAGATATCCCCGAACCTGAAACGGCGCCTTATGAAGAAGCTTATCCGGAACAACCTCTCACAGGCCCCTGTGATAATGACAGTGACCATCAAATTTATTTACAGGACCAACTCAATTTGTGGCTAAAAATCGGTGCGGCAGGTTTAGCCATTCTCTTTGGTATCATCTGGCTGATTATCAGACGACGATAAAGATACTTTCCAATTTTGTTGTTTTTACTCTCCCTGCTGGCTTCCCACTATGCAGTTTTCCCTTGTTCAAACATGGTCTCACAGCCTTGTTTTTATATTACCCTATATATTTATCAAACACATAAACAAAAATCTGTGAAAGAAAAAGGCCACCCTGTAATCGGGTAGCCCTTCATTTCAAATAAGAATATCAGCTGAAATGCTAAATGCCGGCAGCTTTCTTCAAAGCCTCAACGCGATCAGTGCGTTCCCAGCTAAAATCAACGTCATCGCGCCCAAAGTGACCATAATTCGAAGTCTGGCGATAAATCGGCTTGAGCAAATCAAGGTCACGGATCAAAGCGCGTGGCCTGAGGTCAAAGACCTGTTGCACAATCTCAGCCAACTTGTCATCCGCAATCACACCAGTACCAAAGGTATCCACATTGACGCTCAACGGCTCAGGAATACCAATCGCGTAAGCAAACTGCAGTTCACAGCGAGTGGCCAAACCAGCCGCCACGATATTCTTGGCAACCCAGCGCGCCGCGTATGCCGCGGTGCGGTCAACTTTTGTTGGGTCCTTGCCGCTAAACGCGCCACCGCCATGACGGCCCATGCCACCATAGCTATCGCAAATAATCTTGCGACCGGTCAAACCAGCATCGCCCATCGGGCCACCCACCACAAACCGACCGGTAGGATTGGTATAGATAATAGTATCCTCATCCATTAGCTCAGCAGGAATAACAGGCTTAATCACATGCTCGATGATACCTTTGCGGATGGTATCGTTTGAAAGGTGAACACCCTCAAATTTGTCAGCATGTTGTGTGCTCACCAAAACGGTATGCACACGTTTTGGTTTGCCATAAGCGTATTCGATGGTTACCTGGCTTTTGCCGTCTGGGTACATCCAGGGCAAAATACCGGCCTTACGCACTTCTGCCATGCGTCGGGTCAATTTGTGAGCATAATAAATGGGCATAGGCAGTAAA
>CAZTEP010000092.1:0-5595 GCA_964612325.1 uncultured Anaerolineaceae bacterium | reverse complement strand
GGGAATTTGCGAATATCGTTGAACAGCGACCAGAAGAACAAACGCCAGTAATGGATACGTTCCTTGCTTTTGATACCTATCTCCCATATCGACCTGAACAGAGCCATGATTTCCTGAAACTCAAGCGTTACCGGATGGCGGCGCGGTTTATAAGTTTTCAAAAAGGTAATCACACGGTCTGTAAAGCCTTTTGCGGAGTAGATAGTATCCAAAATTTTGCGGTAACCCTTCTTTAACTTTTTAGGCTCCATCACCGGCACAATGTTTGTTTCGCCGTCCACGTTATCGCCCGAGTAATCCTGCGCCTTCAGCCTTCCTTCGCGCTCCATGCGTTCATAGAGTTCAGTTCCGACAGGCGCCTGCAACAAACCCACCATGGCCGTGACGATGCCCGATTTTTGAATGAAATCAATCTGGCGCTGGAAGGTGCCCTCATTGTCATTGTCAAAACCAACTATAAAGCCACCCATCACCTGCAAGCCACCCTTTTGCAACTTGTGTACGTTACTCAGCAGGTCGCGGTTGCGGTTTTGGCCCTTGCCACACTCTGCCAGACTGTCTTCTTCGGGCGTTTCGATACCGATAAAGACCTGTGTAAAGCCAGCTTTGACCATCATGTCGATGAGTTCCTCATCGTCGGCAAGGTTGATGCTCGCCTCGGTTAGGAACAGGCAGCCTTTCTTGCCTTCGCGCCACTTAATCAGCGCGGGAAGCATTTCTTGTTTCAAAATGCGTTTGTTGCCGATGAAGTTATCGTCCACGATAAAGATATTCCGTCGCCAGCCCAGTTCGTATAGCGAGTCGAGCTCAGCGATGAATTGCGCGGTTGTTTTAAGGCGCATCCTTCGCCCCAAAAGCGCGGTGACGTTACAGAAATCACAGGCGAACGGACAGCCACGGGTGTATTGTATGCTCATCGAGTCATATTTATTCAGTTTTATCAACGACCAGTCGGGAATGGGCGTTTGGGTGATATCGGCATATTCTGTTGTTTCGTAACGTTTTTTGGCTTGCCCTTTTTCCAGGTCTGCCAAAAACATGGGCACGGTAATTTCCCCCTCGTTCAAAACGAGATGGTCAACCGTTGGAAACGCGTCTGGGTCCATGGTAAACAGAGGCCCACCAGCCACAATCGGCTTGCCCAAAGCGTTTACGCGTTCAATCACTTTTACCGATGAACTACGCTGCACGGTCATGGCGCTGATAAAGACCATATCCGCCCATTGAATATCTTTATCGCGAAGTTTTTCAACATTCATGTCTATCAGGCGCTTTTCCCAGCTTTGTGGAAACAGACCCGCGATGGTTAAAAGCCCCAAAGGGGGTGAAGACGCTTTTTTGCGGATGAAGCTCAAAGCGTGCTTGAAACTCCAAAAAGTATCGGGGAATTCGGGGTAAATCATTAATATTTTCATGTTTTATCCTTATTTTTACAAACGTAGACTACATCCGCATGCCACAAGGTCAAGCGGTCAACAATTAATTCAATCCCCATGCTTGGATACACTATTTAGTTTTACTTTTTTGCTGCTTTGCTATCACCGTTTTTAGGCTTTTTCTCATCCTGAACGGTTTCTGCTGAGTTATTAGCCTCTTTTTTCTTGGATGTCTTGTTTGTCTCTTTCTTGGGCACATCTTTTATTACGTCAGACTGCGCTTCATCCGGAACTTGCTCTTCACCGCCATCTTGTTGAAGTTTTCGTCGATTTTCTTTGGCAGCACGAATAATTTGGAAGTTTGTATAAAAACTTATCTTTTCGTAGATGCGGGCCATCTCAGCGGCGCTGTATGGCATATCATTTTCAAGCCACCAAAAGAGCGTGCTTTTTAAGCCACTGGCATTAAAACTAAGCAGGAAATCAAAGGGAATGCCAGTGTCATGTTCATACATTTCCATATCGCCGGATGTAAAGACCCTAAAGTTCTCCTTGATGAGTTCACCCACAATAGCAGATGTTAGTCTGGCGCTTCGCCCGGTTATAAAACTAATACGATACAAATCATATTGGTTTTCTATATAGTTAAAAAGCAACTCCAAATGCTTTAAGGTTTCCACCTTGCCGCCTTCGCCATCCTGTTTAGGTAAGCTCTCCAAAAATTCATCAGCCATGTTCTGAAGCACATCCCGGTAAAGATCGTCTTTCTCACGATAATGCAGATAGAAAGTTGCCCGGCCTAAGTTAGCGTGATCGGTGACATCCTGGATGCTGATATCGTCATAACCTCTGTCAAGGATGAGCGCGAGCATGCTTTCGCGCAGTTGTTTTCGTGTTCTTTGAATTCTTCTATCGTCTTTACGTGCCATTCACCTGCTCCTTTGTTATCTAATCGTCGCGCCTGTTTATAGACAGTCCTTTTTTAGTCTGTCTATTATTTTACGGTATTATTTCGCATGCGTCAAGTATTTTGCCATTTTGGACGCGGTTTAAGTTAATTAGCTCATACGCACGTTCCCAACTGTCTATACACTAAACAACCCTCAATTACGCGCTAAGTTGTGCTATGCTCATATAATCCATAAAAGTCAGGCAACCAATCTCGACTATAATAATGCTATGCTTCAAGCAACTAATATAAACACATATGCCAATTACATTCTCGGCCTCAATATCACCACAGAGGAAATAATCCTTGTTTACGGTAATCAATCCGGCATTATCAGTGAGCGCTTAAGCTTCAAGGCCGAAGCTAATCAAAGTTTTCAAAGTGTTTTAGGCCTCATCTCACAACACAGCGATAAATTGCTCAACATTGTCCGGGCGCAACATTTACCACTGCCAGAGCTTATCTCCGTTTCAATCGCGGCTAATTACGACTCCCAACAAGGTATCATAATCAGTTCACGTGATTTTCCCGCCTGGAAGAACGAAACATTAAAATCCCAACTGCAACTGCTCTTTAACCTGCCCGTCCACATTGAAAAAGTCGCCACTGCTGGTGCCCAGGCGGAAAGCCTATTCGGCATTACCCAAGATATGGACGATTTTCTTTTCATTGATTTTGGTCACAATATCAGTATGGCCTTCAGTTCTCAAAGTGAAATCATTAGCCTCAATAATCCTCATGCCGGAGCAATCGGCCGCCTTAGGCTCCATCAGGATAATGCCCCAACCAGCGAACGTCCACTCACTCTCAATGAGCTGTGTAGCGCGCCTGGCATTGTTCAGCAAGCCCTCACCTCACAAAGCTCCCACTGGGACCCTAACGTGACCATCTACCAAATCATCAATGCTGCCAAAAACAACGACCCCTACGCGATTGAAATTGTCACCAATGCGGGAATGACCTTGGGCCTCAACCTGGCACCCTACATTCACTTGTTGCGCCCTGAAGTAATTGTTTTGGGTTTCCCTAATGCGTTAGCTAATGAAATCTTTAGCGAAGCCGTATTCAAAGCCGCTCACCAAAGCACCAACTTAGGTCTTGAAGAGATGCCCAAAATCATCCCTTCAGCTTTAGGCAATCGTCTTCCAGAACTCCAGGCCCTCGCCCCGGCAATAATCGCGACCCGCAATCAAGCTAAAAATAACGCCACCGCGCGATAAGTTTAACCGCTCCTAAAGTACATAAATCTGTATTTATCTGCGAACCTCAAAAGTCCCACCTAACAATTATTAACAAAAAAGGCTGCCTGTAAGACAGCCTCTGTTTCCAAAATTCAAACTTAAACTATTCCGGTTTACTGAATAAATCCAGCAGATTCTTTGGTTTTTGTTTGCTTATGCGTTTATCTTCTTTTTCACGGCGATCGAGTTCCATCTGGCTCACAATGCCCTGGCGGGCGCGTTCTGCGTTCTTTACTTTTAAAGCTTCCAAGTCTTCTGTCGAGAGTTTGCTTCCTGTGGTCATGACTTGATAGATATAGTAAATCAAAAACACAACGGATGCCACTGCCAGAACAATCGTACCAGGTGTAAAGCTAATGGTCAAACCTTGCAATTCAAGGACTGCCAATGGCTTGCCCGCTCCAGTGAAATAAATCACCGTGTTCAAAATCGCCAGAAGCAAACGAATTTCTGTTGGACCAATTTTAGCGCTTGTCATCTCAAAAATGCCAGTTGCATGTGTTTTTAAAAAGACTTGCATCATCACCAAAAGCCATGTCACCAGAGCGAACATGGTCACCTTAAAATCAGCGAGGCCGCTTAAACCAATACCCATAAAAATCATAAGTGATGACAAGCCGTCCAAAGCGTGATCTGTGTAATAACCATAGTTGGGACGTTCGTGGTGGCGGTAGCGTGCTAAGGTGCCATCCAGGCTGTCACCAAACCAATGGATAAACAGACCAAGATTAACCAGGAATAAATAACCATTGCCTTTTAAATCGCCAGCCTGACCCGCCAAAAAGTATGCCAAAAAGATCAATGCCGCGCCAAAAAGGGCAAAGACGGTCAACATATCAGAATTAACCCACATCGGCATATGCTTAGCAAAGAAAGCTAAAGCGGGCCTTTCCAATGGCCCTAACAATATATCATTCGTGCGTTTGTCATTTTCAGTTTTAATTCGTTTTTTTGCCATCTTATACCAGCTTTCCTTTTTACATTTATTCAATATCCCAAACCGGATGCAACATCATCCATTGGGCCAGGTTTTTGCTGATTAATTCCTCAGCAACCTTTAAAACTGCTTCCGTGTTTTGTTCAAATTCTTCTTTCAAGTTCTCATGCTTCTGCATGGGGATGGGGTCACTGCAAACCACATGGTAGCGTCCATCCTCTTTATACAAACATGCACCTACGCGAACCATCACACCCTCCTCAAGTCCATAACGGGTGTAAAACACTGGCAACGGCGCGGGTTTGTCAAAGAACAAAGGCTTATAGCGTGTCGTATCACGGTTCTCAACCGGCCGATCGATGCCAGTAACCACTCCATTGCCTTGCAGAAGAAACTTTTTGGCATCACGAACCGCTTGCATGTCAATCGGTCTAACGTTAAGTCCAGTCTCACGGCGCATTTCGTTTTGCGCGCTATAGGCACCTTTTGGGTTTGGCACACTTAGAACCATCATTGGCACATCCTGCCAGGCAAGGCTAATCCCAAAAAGATCAAAATTACCCAAATGAGGCCCACAGATTACCGTTGGGATCTTGCGAACTTTAATGTCCTCAATCATCTCAAGCACGTTTGGCGAGAAATCAAACATACTCAGACCTTCTTCGGGATGTTGAAACAAATAGTAATAGTCCGCGTGCATACGCCATAAATGGCGAACGGCAGCTTTGCTCAATTGATTCAAGGCCTTTTCGTTCAACTGACCTTTGGTAACTATATCAAAATTATTAATAAAAGTGCGTCGCAACACACTTTTTGGCAACAGATTATTGACAATACCAGCAACAACTTTTGCCAGCCGATGTAGGCTTCGCCTCGAAAATGATTTTCCCAAACACTTTCCGATACGAACCAATCCATCATCCTTCAAAAAGCGTTTCATGTTCATTTCAACCTTTATTCTACACTATTGTAAACACAGCGCGTGGTCAATCGTTATGAAACTTTACATTATTTTGACAAAGTCATGACAAATGTCATCTTTTAAAGAGTATAGAACGCTTGATTAGAAAGCTTAAAAAATAAAATCCTGCC
>CAZTEP010000091.1:0-5685 GCA_964612325.1 uncultured Anaerolineaceae bacterium | reverse complement strand
TTCACCATCATCAAAGCTATTGACCATCATCACTGGCCGGTTTAAGACCGCGACCTGTTTAGCGTATTCCATTTTCTCTCCAGCTTCCCAAAAGTCAATTTCATAATTCGTATAAACTGGCCAAAGCAAAAGATCAGAGTCAACAGCCATAAAATGTTCCAGTAAATCATCACGCCAAAGATCACCGCAAATGGCGATAGTGATTTTCTTTCCAGCATAATCAAAGCTTGAATAATCAGACCCTTCCTGATAGCGTTTATCTTGAAAAGCCTCGCCCAATTTCCAACCCGGAGAAACACGCCGGAAATGATGCGCCTTTTGACCATCCGCGCCAACGACCATGTAACTGCTAAAAAGTACGCCATCATCCTTTTCAATATAGCCAAAGGCCAACCCACAACCGGCATCAAGACACGCCTTTCCAAGACGCTTAAACAGCTCATCATCCTGGCTAAAAGCAAGTTTAAGATCATGCTCATAATTGGCGTTCAATGCGCCAAAGCCTTGCAAAAAGGCTTCGCCAAAACAAATCAAATCAAGCTTTTGGCTTTTCAGCTGAGTAAGCCAGTTCACCATTTGTTTCACATTATGTTCAGGGTCTAAATCAATAAAGCACTCTGGAATTAAGGCTACGCGCATTGTTCTTCTCCATTCAAAAACACTAAGCTATCTAAACCAATCAATTTTTCAGCTATATATTAGAACAATGCGCTGTTTAAGTCAACACGATACTGGCGCGTTTCAGGATGATCATCACTCAAGACATCCAGGAAAGCCAAATAAACCTTATGCGCGATGTCATGACGATAATGCTTATCCCCCCGCAAAACCGCTAACAAACCATCAAGCGCCATCTCAATTTTGCCTTGCCGGCCTAAGTCCATGACCTTCGCGTATATGGGTGCTAATGGGTCTCCAGATGTTTTTTCATATACGAATTCTTTGTTCAGCTCCTCCGCCAAGGCGTATAATCGTTGCGCTTCAAGGTAGCCGTAGCTTTCAGGAAAACGACTTAAGAGTTTTAATGCCTCACCTGACCGCCCTAAAAAGAACAAGGCACGGCTATAAGCTAAAATTCCCAGGCTATTATGAGGTGATTCAACAAGATATTGACCCAATGCGATTTCCGCGCCAGCATAGTCACCCAGAAGAAGCAGGCTTTTTCCTTTTTCCAATAAGAGACTGCTCGCCTTTGGCAAGACGCGATCCACAAAAAGACGTAAACTTGTGTCGCTTAAAGAGCCCGTATATTCAGCAACAATCCGTCCATCTACAACCGCGCTAATCGCAGGCAGATTAGTGACCTTAAGACGTTTTGCCAAATTCATTTCTTCGTCAACATTGACCTTTGCCAGGCGAAAAGCTCCGCCGGCTTCAATCGCGAGGCGCTCAAGTTTGGGAGATTGCAAACGACAAGGCACACACCATGGTGCCCAGAAATCAATAATCACTGGCTGATGGTGAGAGAATTGCAAGACCTCAGTTTCAAAGGTGTCTTCACTAACCTCAATAATATCGGCTGACCTCATTTACATCACCTAATCCTGGTCATTTTTGTTTGTTTACTCTTCATAATCATCCGTGGTGATTGTCGGTTGTTTTACTTCAACCAATTCACCACGATAATTTACAATCACCCGAAAGCCGGCCATACCCATATACAAGCGATCATTTTCAGGGATGCCAACTTCCTGCAACTGGGCAAACTGTTCCTCCGAACGCTCTAAATGAGAACGAATAACTGCTATCGTAAAGGGATCATCCTGCCCCATCATTTCAGCGGCTTTTTGGCTTAAAAAATCTTCATTCCCTTCAAGACCTTGTCTCAGAAAATCCCAAACACTCCGATCAATCTCTCCAGCTGGAATATGGCGTAAAAAACCATCGTCGTTAATCACATAACATGGCTCATCACCAACCCACACAACATTGAGCGGCTGAGAATGTTCATCAAAAACAAGTCCTTCAAATATGGCTTTTTTCAAAGCTAAATCCTTTCGCGCGCCATGATATTCATAAAAAACCTACCAACGCATGCTATATCATAATTCTACTCATAAAGGCATTTAAATGCCTAAACTATAGATAACCACCTATATCATATCAATTTGAGATTAGAAATGAATTAACAAAGCCTTTTGAAGGAATCAAAGTAAAAACGGGCTTATCAATCAATAATGAACATTGACCGTTATTCCTACATAAGACCAATTATAAAGCCAACCCGCGTCTTCATTCCGCATATTCACACAGCCATGGCTCATCGGGTAGCCAAAATTTTCATGCCAGTAGGTGCCGTGAATACCGTAAGCGCCATAGAAATACATCACATACTCAACATCTTTTAGGTTATAACCAGGTCCAACCATATCATCGTAGCGCAGTTTAATCCAAACCTGAAAGGTGCCCGTTACCGTTGGCGTAGCAGGTAATCCTGTTGAAACCAAAAAAGAAGCCACAATTTCGTCATCTACATAGGCATATAACATCTGCTCAGAGAGATTAATATCAATCCACTTTCCTTTAAAGGTTTGCGGTGGATACCAGGGGGAAACTGCAACTGTTGGTACAGGAGTTTCAGTAGGTGTGGCTGTAGGAGTGGGTGTGTTGGTTGGCGTGGGGGTATTGGTGGGAGTTGGCGTGTTGGTGGGGGTAGGTGTGTTAGTGGGGGTTGCCGTATTGGTTGGGGTCAAACTGGGTTTTATCAGGTAATCTTCAGTGCTTTTAATTACAAACTGCGCGCCAGCCACAGGCTTGATTCGCACCGTGCCAAGTGAATACAGACTAAACAAAATCAATCCAATCAACAAAAGAAGACCAAACAACCAGGGCCAAACTTTTCGGCGGGCTTTTTGAATTGTTTTTGGTGCAACCGCGCTTACAACGATGGCTTGGGTCACTTCCGCATCTTCTGGCACTTGCCAGTCCTGAGCTGAATCGCGACGAATTTCGGCAGTCGCCCAACGCATACCGTGAATAGCAACTGGATTGCCCGGGTCAAGTTCCAAAACGCGTTTCAGCCAAGGCACACTGGACTGCGCGTCAGACAAGCCAGCCATAACGATACACGCATCAACATTATTGGGGTCTGTTTTGAGGATTTCATGCGCGATTGCTTGCGCGCGCGCGCGGTTACCATCAAGCAAGGCTTGTTTGGCTTCTTTTACAAGATTGTTGGTTGTGTTTTCAGGTTCGTTCATGGTTTTCGTCTCAGCATTAATTGTCAGCAAAATAACATTGCAAACCGCTGGCAATTCCTTCCGCCAAAAGTTGAGGTTGATTTACTAAGATACCCTGGTCAATGTTCAAATAACCTAATTCAAAAATCATCGCCGCGGTTAGGGGGTCCAATTGATCAAAGGCAGGGTAATTTCGAACTTCCGTGGTCGTCGTTTGGTAATGATATTTCAAACCAGTTCTGTTTGCATAATTTTCCGAAAGGCATCTTGTTAAATCCTCCCGGTCAATGGTGCGTACATCAGTTGGCGCGATGGCAAACTTGAAACCGGTGGCATTATCATTGATATACTCACAAGAATTACAATGCAGTGCGATTAATAGCTTCGCCTGGTAGCCAACCAAGCGCGGATCCGTTTCGTCCAAAAGTTCCGCTTCAAACCCCATACCAATCAATGCCTCTTGAAGATAAGTTGCTACGTTACTGTTGACTTCCAGTTCGGTTAAACCGTTCTCACAAACTTCACCATTATCCTGACCTTTGTGACCGATAAGAATACCAATTCTGTTGCCTGGAAACTCAGGCGGTAGATTGACTTGTAGATCTTCAATAATAAATTCCGCTGTTTGGGTACTGGTCATTTCACTAAGATATTGCTTATCTATGGTTTCCTCAGTAAAGACACTCGGCATCCACAGCGTTAACAGAGTTGCCATTAACACTGCTACCATGATTGTCGTGCTTATCGCTTGAAACGTAGGTTTAGGTTTGCGCACAGCCGCAGCTTTTGGCACCTGTTCGTGAGCTTTGTTAGAAACAACACCACGAATCACTTGAGTCTGCCATTGCGCAACCTCAACTTCAGAAATTGCTGTTTCGTCAGCTTCATTCTCAATCTTATCTTCAAAGTCTGAATCCATCTCTTAATCTTACCCTAATTTTGACCCTCAGACAACGGTTCGAATCGAAAAAGGCCTGTATAATATATTATGAAAAAGGAGCAAGAAATGAGCCAGGAATTGAGCATTGAAGAACGAAACATCCTATTGACTATCGCGCGTGATGCCATTATTGCAGCTGCTGATTCACTCCCCAAAAAGGACCTGGATTCTTATCCCTTAAGTCCAGCATTAATGGCTATTGGTGCCTCGTTTGTTACCCTGACAAAATCAGGTCATCTGCGTGGGTGCATTGGTACGATTATGGCCAGCCACCCACTCGCCCATGACGTGCAATTGCGCGCCCAACAGGCAGCTATTGAAGACCCCCGATTCCCAAAAGTCCAGGCGCATGAAATCCCACACATTCATATTGAGATTTCCCGCCTCACAACACCCCAATCTCTAAATTACACTAAGCCTGAAGAGCTTCCTGGACTGCTCACACCGTATAAAGATGGTGTTATCCTCCAGGATGGGTTTCGGCGCGCGACGTTTTTACCACAGGTATGGGAACAACTCCCCAAAGCTGAAGATTTTCTCACTCATCTTTGCCAAAAAATGGGTGCGATAGGTGGTCTATGGAAAAGAAAAGTTCTTGATGTCTCCATCTATCATGTAGAAAGTTTTAGCGACAAGCTCTAACAATTGCAAACCTGATTATTAACATTTAAAATAAAATAACCCACCTGAATTGCGGTGGGTTATTTTTGGAACATAATAGTTTAAATCGGTGGATAGACATTCGGTGGCGAAGCGATTGGGACTTGCGACTCTCGGTAAGCCTGTCCAGCAAGATGAGCTGTCATCAGTCCGGCATAAGCAGAAGTTACTATGGCACCAATAATAAGCACAATCGCACCAATTGGCGCGATTAAACCAGCAAGCAACTGACCCGCCAAAACCAAGAGCCAGGCTGGTAAATTACGTTTGAACATAGCAAAAAATGTCTTGAACTCAAACCCTGATTCAAAAGTACCTTTCACAGCCACATTAGCCGAAATTGCAGGAAATACAAACATGTAAAAAGCACTAACAAAGAAACTAACCACTGTAAACGCTAACTGAACTATGATACCTATAGCAACACTCGTTGAATTAGCATCCGATCTAAACAATTCCATTGCCCCGGGTATTAATAAAGAAGGAAGCAAGGCAAGTAGGACGATGGGGATTGAATAAACCAATTCGATTAGAAAATACTTAAACCCAACACTTAATTCATCGGAGAAATCCATGTGATGCAAAGGCCTTGGTCCCCCATTAACCACGTTTTTGGTCACATTCAACAAGTATCCTTGCCAAATGAACGGACCAATAATGGGGATTAATAAGCATAGAACAGGTTTCCATAGTTTCGAAAACCAATCTGGGTCATCAAAGATATATGTAAAACTTTTTCCGAAATTCATTTTTCCTCTTTCGCTCATTAAAGCTGTGTATATTCCTCAATATTGACTACAAAAACAGTTGCCCGCTTTTCGTCTTTAACTTGTGTCGTGGCCTCACGCAAAATCTCAATCGCGCGCGAAACACGGTCATCCTCCGTACCAATCAACAGCGTACTTC
>CAZTEP010000090.1:0-5771 GCA_964612325.1 uncultured Anaerolineaceae bacterium | reverse complement strand
GATACGCAACAATTGCGCGAGTGTATAGCCTTTAGTATACTTGTTAAATAGTTATACACTGCTTCAAAGGAGTTTACAATGAGCCAAATTACCCACATTATCAAACGTGACGGAAGTAAAGTAGGCTTTACGCCAAACCGAATTGCCAACGCGATTTATCGCGCCTCAGTGGCTGTTGGAAACCGTGACCGAGAAGCAGCCAATGCCGTCTCCCTTCAGGTGGTAGATGCCCTAAAAAAACAATTGCAACCTGGAGAAATCCCCACCGTAGAAATGGTTCAAGATTTGGTTGAGCAGAAACTCATCGAAAACAATTACGCCGCGGTGGCCAAAGCCTATATTCTCTACCGTAACGAACGCGCTCGCCAACGCGCCAAGCGCTTTGACCGCGACAGCATGCCTTCTGGCAACATTCCCTGGCATAAACTTTGGCAATCATTGGATTGGGCGGTTTCTCACGAAGTACACACCACCCGACACCTAAACCAAAAAAACCGGGATGGCCATTTTCACGAGGTCGTCACCGCTGCCGAAGCCGCCTATTTTGAAGACGTTGAAAACGCGGCAAATCTCATCCTCCAACGCAAAGACGAAATACGCATGGTCTTCGTGGTTGGTCCCAGCTCAAGCGGCAAAACGACCACCACAACAATCATTGGCGAACACCTCGCTCGCCAGGGTTTCAAACTTAAAACGCTCAACATTGACCATTATTTCTTTGACCTTGAGTTACACCCTAAAGATGAATTTGGTGACTATGACTTTGAAACACCTCAAGCGCTCAACCTGAGTTTAATCAACCAACATCTGGTCGAGCTTTTCGACGGTAAAGAAGTCCTCATCCCCTTTTACGACTTCAAAACAGGCAGAAGCCACCCCAACCACACGCCCATGCACCTTGAAGAGCATGAAATCGTGCTCATCGATAGCTTGCACGGTCTTCACCCTGATATGACCGCCGATATTGACGACTCGCTTAAATTCAAGCTTTACATTGAGCCACTTTTACAATTAAAAGACAGCCAAGGCCATTACGCGCGCTGGACCGATATCCGCCTTATGCGCCGTATGCTTCGCGATGCCAGTTTCCGTGCTTACGATCCCCTGCAAACCCTGCTTCACTGGCATTACGTACGCTCAAGTGAGCTCAGACACATCATCCCATACAGCAATACCGCTGACACAATTGTCAATTCTGGCATGCCTTATGAACTGCCCCTGTATAAAGCCAAATTAGGCGCGAACTTCGCGAAATGGGTTGAGGTTCTCGATAATGATCCCCTCCGCACCGACGCTTTTGAACGCGCAGTAAGGGTCAACGAGCTCTTTAAAGAAATCGACGCCGTTGAAGATGACAGCATTGTTCCAGAAAACTCCGTCACCCGCGAATTTATCGGTGGTGGAATCTATAAATATTAAAATATTAAGCCAGAAAACGATAACCCCAGATAATTTCTTTATCCGGGGTTATCTAATTGTATAAATTCAACAAAACTACCAACAAGGTCCTGAAAACTCTTCTACACCGGGGGGAATAGTATTAACCGAATAATACCAACCGCAGGCATCATAACAAGTCATGCCCACATAACAATTCTGGTTATCCTTACGATACTCAGTTTCACAAGAAAGATTTTTACCTTCTTCAGCACAATAACTCGTCCGCCAACTAATATGTTGAGGACCAAAATGAGCTCTTGGCCAAATCAAATTACCGGGTGGATACCATGCCGCAGTGACTTCAGTCGGAATGGGCGTTTCTGTTGGCGTTTCAGTCGGACTCGGACTTGGAGTGCAGGTCATCGTCGCGGTTGCGGTTAACGTTGGTGTTGCTGTTGCTGTGTTTGTTGGTGGCACAGCAGTATTTGTCATGGTCGCGGTTGGAAACATCCTGGCATGCTCTGTTGCCGTGGCATTATGAGAGACAACAGTTTGTTGCACCGCGCCTTCAACATCATCTTTGGTAGGAACACGATTATTGCATGCTGTTAAAAGCAAAACAGTAATCAAAACAAAAAAGAATAAAAAGCTTCGTTTCATGACATACAATCCTTATCGGCCGCATTATACTTCAAAAGCCAATTTAGCTAAAGGCAAAGCTTGTAGACAAGAATAATTTAGCCTAATTGACACAATTATGCACTTATTATTCTTTTCAACTATAATAAAACGTGAAGAAGAAGTCGTAATTGACTGACTATGCCAAAAAAACTTAGCACTGTATTGCTTATTGCAACACTTATTTTGGTAACTCTATTGTCTACTACACAGACTTTAGCGTTTTTTGTTGTGCCATTGTCTCATCCTAGGAGCCGTGGTCAATTCAGCGTTCAGGCTCAAGATGAACTTCCAACTCAAGCTATCCCACCCACATTGCCAGTAGAACTCTGGTCGCAAACTGCAACCCCTGGTCCCGATGGCTTTATTAAACACACTATCCTCCAGGACCAGTTTCTTTGGAATATCGCAGAACTTTATGGGGTATCCTTGCAGGAAATTTACCAACTCAACAATATGACCGAAGACTCTATCACCTTTCCCGGACAAGTCATCATCATTAAAAAAGTTGAAGTACCCACCCCAGAACCGATCGCGACACCTATTGAAATTGAAGAAACTACCACCCCAACTTTTGACGCCAGCATTCTTAATCTTCAGGATTCAGAGCCAACACTCATGCCAACACCTGAAGCAAATCAGGATCTGTTAGCGCGCATTTTTACCAACAATTCACGGTATCTGGCTTTTGGGATTATAGGTTTGGTCTTACTTGGTGTTGTTTTACTTATCGTCAGCTCACGACGAATACATTAAAAGCTACAAAGCTTTAGTCCTCTTTTTTCAATTCATCTTCCAAACATTCAAAAATTAATTTCGCCAGAATATTTGCCTCGGTGTCGATCAAAGCCCATTTTTTCTTAGCTGGCAAGCGTTTAATTTCCCGTTCCCTTATTAGTGCCGCGCTCAGGCTTTCTAAAGCTTCGACATAAACCAACTTCACTGGTCGATGCGTTCTTGTATACCTCGCGCCATATCCTCTGTTATGAACACCTTCTCGCGCTAACGGATCCAATGACCAGCCGGTATAAAGTGCGCCATTGGCACATTTAACCATATAACAATAATGAATCATTAAAACGGTATCCCTGTTAAGAGTTGGTAAATCTTACTCATCGGTCCTTCCAACAGCAACCCAAAAAGACTGACTTTTGTAAACCGTCCACTAATCATGATTACCATCAAAATGATGGGGCCATATTGTCTGAATTTTTGAAAACCCGCTTGCCAGCTATCGGGAATTGCGTATTCAAGCACCTTATCACCATCCAAAGGCGCAATTGGAATGAGATTGAACAAAAAAAGCATAATGTTGACAATAATAAACTGGTTAATAAATTCCAGAAGCCACATCGGAGGAATAAAACTCAAACGAAATGCGATAAACAGACGAACAATCAATCCCCCCAAAATAGCTAAAACGAGATTGCTTAATGGTCCTGCAACAGAAACCAACATCAAGCCCGCTGGTGTACGTCGCCGCAGCGCGTATGGGTCAACTGGTACCGGTTTTGCCCAACCAAAGCCGACCAATAAAAGCATCAGCGACCCGAAAATGTCGAGATGAACTAAAGGGTTCAGTGTCAATCTGCCAGCATCGCGCGCGGTGGTATCACCAAGTCGAAAAGCCACATAAGCATGCATATATTCATGCACTGTGAAAGCTATTACCAAAATAATAGCCCGGAACAGAATTGTTTTGAGATCAAAGTTAAACATTTTCCACCTACTCTTTCACTTGGACTAAATTGTAACATGCGATGATATAATCTTTGTATGAAATTCGATATACAAGTTGGCGATATCGTGAGAATGCGAAAGCGACATCCCTGTGGAGGATGGATTTGGGAAGTCACCCGCATCGGCGCGGATATCGGCCTGCTTTGTCAAACTTGCCAACGACGAGTAATGCTCAGCAGACGAGAGCTCAAAAATCGCGCGAAAACAATCGTATCCAACCCAAACAATGCCGAGGCCCCTACTCACCCACCCAATGACACGCTGAAAGGAACTTTAGAACAATGACAAAACTTGTAATCCAAATTCCTGCTTACAACGAAGCCGAGACCTTACCGATTGCTCTCGCCGAGCTTCCCCGCCAGATTGATGGTGTTAATGAAATTAAAGTGGTGGTCATAGACGATGGTTCAAAAGATGGTACAGCTCAGGTGGCCTTAGCCAACGGCGCTGATTATGTTTTACGTCACCGCCAAAACCGTGGCCTTTCACGCGCGTTTATGGATGGCATTCAATTTTCGCTTGCTCTTGGCGCTGACGTTATTGTTAATACCGACGCAGACAACCAATATCCTGGCACAGACATCCCTCAGCTCATCAAACCGATTCTCGATAAAACCCATGACCTTGTCATCGGCGACCGACAATTGGACAAAAACATCCACTTTTCAGCATTTAAGCGGCTTCTTGAACGCCTTGGCAGCGCTTTCGTACGACGCATTTCCAGCACGACCGTGCCTGATGCCGCCAGTGGGTTTCGCGCTTTTTCACGATATGCGGCACTGCCTTTGCAGGTTTATAACCCATATTCTTATACCCTCGACACACTTATTCAGGCAGGTAAATCACGCCTGAATATTGCCAGCGTGCCCATTCATACCAACCCTGCCACAAGAACCTCGCGCCTGCACAAAGGCATGGCTCACTTCATTTGGCGCCAGGGAGGGGCCATTATTCGCTCTTATCTCCTCTACCAACCGCTGCGCAGTTTTCTGATTAGTGGCCTTTTGTTCGGCTTACCCGGTATGGCGCTTCTTATCCGCTTCTTAATCTATTACTTTATGGGAGACGGCGCGCGGTTTATCCAAAGCGTTTCCCTGGGTGGCGCAATGATTGTGGCCAGTCTGCTTTTGGTCATCTTCGGCTTTTTAGCCGACGCAACACGCGCCAACCGCCAACTATTGGAAGAAAACCTTATCCGCCAACGCGACGCTTTTCGCTATAAGGCAGTCGAAAAACAAGAGTTTTTAGGGTTAGATGTTCTTCATAAGGAGAAATTAGATGAGTAGTTTTAGAGATTTGCGCATCGTTGACAACTTTTATCAAACATCCGCTTTCTTTCCAATGCCAACCGTCATCATTGGCACCCTAACCGAAGACGGGAAGACAAGTTTGGGGCCCTACTCACTCGTTCAACCTTATTATGTTGCCGGAAAAGACTATTACGCCATGCTGCTGTGCGCGCGGAACAATTCTAACACCGCCCAACACCTCCTGGCACGAGGCAAATGTTCTATCAACTTTATCACTGATGAGAAAAAATGGTTCAAGGAAGCTGTTAAATTGTCCTGGCCAGGCGATACCCCCGAAGAGAAAATGAAAAACTGCCAATTTACCCTCGAAGATGGTCTGATGGCAAAAGCACACCCTGAGCAGATTTTTCCCAAAATCGTTTCGCAAAGTTTTCAGGTTTTTGAATGTACCTGGATGAGCGATTTGGAAAACGCTTTTGAGGATAAACCCGGCCAACTTGATGGTTACCCTCCACCCTATCGCAATTTCAATGGGATTACGAGTGAATTCGGCGCGCATTTTATTTTGCGGGTCGACAAAATCCTGATGAAAGAAAAGCAATACCAAGGCATTGTCAACGGCGTAAAAGCTAAAGATTTTCCGCGCGTACCGGTTGATTATGGCTACCGCGACTCCAAAAACTTCTGGTACACAAGGTTTAGTAAGGCTATCCCTGAAATTTT
>CAZTEP010000089.1:0-5800 GCA_964612325.1 uncultured Anaerolineaceae bacterium | reverse complement strand
CCTGGGATTCAACCAACAATAAACTTGCATTTGGGGTTTCAACTGATTATATGCATGATCAAGTCGATGAAATTTATGTCTATGATTTTAAAAAGAAACAAACTTTGCTGTACGGAAATGGTATCGCTCCTTCATGGTCGACCAACGGAAATTATTTAGCCTTTGTTACCAAATATGGGGTAATCTTTCACAATGTAATTGATGATAAAGAGAACTTTTTGCCTATAGATGCAATCGATATGACCCGAGACCCATTGCTTGACTGGAATTTGGACAGTAGCGAATTGCTTATAAGTCTTTACATCAAAGAAAATAGCAGAAAAAGTGTAAGTAAAGTTTTTGTTTATTATTTGGAGTCCAATGAGTTAAAACTTTTAGTTGAAGGTGGAGGTCAAGCCACTTGGATTCCAAACTGGGTATGCAAATGATTATTTTGAAGACAATCGTTGTTTTTTGCGTTCAGTATCATGGATAAATTTAAAGCTAAAGCAAAGATATGGTTTTATTGCCTTTTATGGTTAGTATTGACAATTTCAATTGCGGCTTGTCTTAGTTTTGCTTGTGAAAAATTTGTTGAAAAAGTTAATGGGTATAAAATCATAGATTGGTTCTGGCTCTCTGTTACATTTATTGTTTTCTTTCAGTCACATTTCATTCCGAATCTTATTGCTTTGACAGTGATTATTTCTGTTACTGAATTCCCTCCAATTAGCATTCTTAAAGTGCCTAAACTGCTTTTTGGAGTGATTTTGCCTATGAACTTATTTATTACATCGTTCCATATTGACTTCGTATTTCATAAGTTCCCAAAGACAGTTCTTATGCGAAATGCAATCCTATTCTTTATTGTGATAAACCTCTCCCTAAGTATTCTTGAAAAACTCGGTCAGACATTTCTAAAACGTTTGAACACGCCAAAACCCTTTGGTTAATTATCACAATCAATAATAAATTTGCGTGTTGGTTTATAGCGCAGTAATTGATTAATCAACACAAGTTTTGACTATTTCGCGGTTGATTTATCTTATTTTCCAAATTTGGTAGTGTTGAATCCCAAATCTCTCAAACGCGCATGGTCCAAAAAGTTGCGGCCGTCGATGATGATAGCTTTGGGCACTTTTTCCCAGTTAATGTGGTGATAGTCCTGCCATTCTGTGAGTAAAACAATTGCCTCGGCCTCTTTCAGTGCTTTTTCAAGCTCATCTTCATACTGAACGCCTAAATCAGGATATTGTAGTCGCGCGTTTTTGAGCGCGACAGGATCATGTGCGGTAACAATGGCGCCACGTTTTATGAGTTTTCTTGAAATATCAATGGAGGGCGCGTCGCGCAAATCATCAGTGTTGGGTTTAAAGCTAAAACCCAAAAGCGTTACGCGACGACCGTTGAGATTGCCCATTTTTTCCTGCAAGGCGTCCACTATCCACTGGCGCAAACTGTAGTTGACATCTCGCGCGGCTTGCACGATGCGCATTTCCAGTCCGTTTTTCCTGGCTGTAGCGACCAACGCGGCGGTGTCTTTACCAAAACACGAACCGCCCCAGCCAATTCCAGCGTTGAGAAAACGGTTGCCAATGCGCGGGTCAAGCCCCATGCCTTTGGCGAGGGCATCAACATCAGCGCCAACTTTTTGCGCGAGATACCCCATTTCATTGATAAAAGAAATTTTTGTTGCCAAAAACGCGTTGGCAGCATATTTTATCGTTTCAGCAGAGATTACATCACAAACGAAAATGGGCACTTCATGCAAGCCCTCCGGTCGTGGTAAGCATTCGGGTGATGCAAAATTTTGTTTGTGGATAGGCTCAAAAAGTTTGCTGAAACGCTCGATGCTGGGCGCGTGCTGTGTGCCGATGATGATGCGGTTTGGATAGAATGAGTCGCGCAACGCGGAGCCCTGTGAGAGAAATTCAGGACTTGAAATAACATTGAAATCCCGCCTATCAGGTATGTCATCTAAAGCGTCTGTATAGTCATGAATGCGCTCTTCGAGCCATTTACCCGTGCCAATCGGCACAGTAGATTTATTGACGATGAGCGTAAAGTCTTCACCCAGATTTTTGGCGAGTGACTCAGCTGCCTGGCCCAGATAGGTCAAATCAGCGTCACCATCTGGCAATGGCGGCGTGCCTACGGCAATGATAATGACTTCAGTGTTGGGAATATCGGCCTGGGCATAATCAGTAGTAAAACGCATCTTGTGACGCACCTGCTCAAAAACTTCATCAAGATGTGGCTCATGAATGGGCAGGATACCCTGTTTGAGTTGGTTGATTTTTTCAGCATTGGTATCCAGACAGGTAACTGAATTCCCAATATAGGCAAGCACTGTGGCAGTTGTAAGACCGACATAACCAGTTCCGATAACGACTACGCGCATGTTTTATCCTTTCAATCGCCTGTTTAGGCACGTCGTCTATTTTACCTTATTTTAAATAGAGCGATAGACTATAACAAAAGGCTGGGGATAACCCAGCCTCTCTGTTTTTAATCTGATGGAGATTGGCCAAAGTCCTTAGGAAACAATGGCTATTCCACTTCTTCAAGCTCGGCCATAAAGTGGCGCAGGACTTCCGGCGCCCAGGTCACACGCAGACCCTTGATGTCTGTCGGGTTTTCCATCACGCGTTTTGCCACTTCGCCGATAAAGTCCAGGTGACTGCGCGTGTAAACGCGGCGGGGAATGGTGAAGCGCAAGAGTTCAAGCGGTGAATAAACCTGCTCACCAGTTTCGGGGTCTGTATGCTCAAACATCAGGCTACCAATCTCAACTGTACGTATGCCACCTTCTATATATAAGGCATTAGCCAGGGCAACTGCCGGGAATTGTGAGGGCGGAATCCAGGGCAAGGCTTTTCCAGCGTCAACATACACCGCGTGTCCGCCGGTTGGTTTGTAAACAGGCAAACCTGCCGCGCTCAAAACCTCACCCAAATAGCGGGTATGCGCTTCGCGGTAGTTCAAATACTCTTCGTCGGTGCCTTCATATAAACCAACAGCCAAGGCATCCAAATCGCGTCCGGCCAAACCGCCGTAGGTTAGATAGCCTTCATGCACAATCAAATTTGCGCCAATTTTGCCTTTAAGCTCTTTATCGCGGAAAGCCACAAAACCACCGATGTTAACAATGGCGTCCTTTTTGGAACTCATGGTACAGCCGTCAGCATACGAAAACATTTCGCGCACAATCTCGCGCACAGGAACATCCTTGTATTTCGGGTCGCGGATTTTGATAAACCAAGCATTTTCAGCAAAACGGCAGGCATCGATAAAGAAAGGAATGCCGTATTTCTTGTAGATCTCAGACGTACCGCGAATGTTATCCATGGATACCGGTTGACCGGCGGCGGAGTTATTGGTGATGGTCAGCATGCCAACAGGAATATTTTCCACGCCCACGCGTTGAATGAGTTTCTCGAGTTTTACCAAATCCATATTGCCCTTGAAAGGTGCAATCAGATCGGAGTCTTCTGATTCTTCAACAGGTAAATCAACGGGATTGGCTCCGATGACCTGCAAGTTGCCCATGGTGGTATCAAAGTGGCGATTGTTTGGTACAGTTTGACCCTCTTTAACCAAAGCGCCAAAAAGCATGCCTTCAGCGCCACGGCCCTGGTGGGTTGGCAAAACATAAGGAAAGCCTAAAATATCCTGGATGGCTTTCTCAAAGCGATAATAGCTTTTTGAGCCAGCATAAGCCTCATCGCCCCGCATCATCGCAGCCCATTGTTCGTCACTCATCGCGCCAGTACCTGAATCGGTTAGCAAGTCAATAAAAACATCGGCGCCGGGTAATGCGAAGACATTGTATTTCGCTTTTTTCAATGCTTCAACGCGTTCTTCGCGCGTGGTCATTTTAATATTTTCCACAACTTTGATGCGGAAGGGTTCGATAAATGGAATAGTCATGTATGGTCTCCTTAGTTTAATTTGTCAATTCTGCGAGTGTCTTGCCCGCGATATATCCGGTTGCAAAGGCAACATGTAAATTATACCCCCCACAAGGGCCAAATAGGTCAATTGCTTCGCCGACAATATACAATCCGGGCACAATTTCTGATTCAAGGGTGTTTGGGTTGAGCTCTTCGGTTGCCACCCCACCCGCGGTGAGCTGGCTGTTGCTAAAATCGCCCGCGCCAGTAATATCAAAACGATTCATGCTGAGGGTTTGAATCAGTTTTTGAAAATCTTCCTCAGTCAAAGCGCGCAAAGGTTTTTGAGGGTTTAAGCCAGCCTGATTGATGAAGAATTCGACAGCCTTAGGCGCGAAGTAACGTAAAAGTAAAGCGCGCAGGCTGCCTTGGTTGTTTTCATCAACCGCGGCTTCGGCGAGTTCTTCAATCCATTGTCCAATGAAATTAATTTCAAGTTGTAGCTTTTGATCAGGATTTTGCGTTACCAAATGGCTCAAATTCATGACACCAGGGCCGTTTAAACCTTTTTTGGTAAAAATAAGGTTGCCAAAGCTACGCCCGAGACACTCTTCGCTGTTAAAAACAGCGGTATGTGCGTCAAACCGTTGACCTTGCAAGGCGCTAAAAGCGCCAAGTTTCACATCAATAGGACCCAAAGCGGGACTGAGGGGATTTATCGTGTGGCCAAGCGCTTCAAGCTGCGTAAAAAACTGTCCTTTAGCACCAAGCTCGGGGTAAGATTTACCGCCGGTTGCCACAATCAGCTTATCAAAAAGCTCCACATGGCTTTCACCATTGTTGTAATCTTTGTAAGTTAACTCAAATTCGCGTTCATTTTTGTGAGCAACACGTCTTACATAAGTGGCTACGCGCAATATAACCCCTTGCTCCCTTAAGCGTTCTTCCAAAATGGAAACAACCGAAGCCGCGCTTTGCGACAGGGGATAATACCACCCATCATCTGTTTTAAAAACAGGGATGCCAAGCTGATACAAGACGCGCGAGAGGTCTTCAACCGCAAAACGTTCTAAAACTTGCTCAATCCAGGCGTGAGACGCGCCGTGATAAACCTGCGCTGAAACACCCTCGTTGCTGATATTACAACGCCCGGCACCAGTCACCGCTAATTTGCGCCCCAAACGCGCTTCATGCTCGAACAAGGTCACGCTTTGAATGCTTCGGCCAAGCCCCTTTGAAGCTTCCAAAGCGGCCATCATGCCAGAAGGCCCTGCGCCAATAATGGCTACGCGCAGCACCTAAAAACTCACCAATCCGCGTCGTAACGCAATCACCACTGCTTGTGTGCGGTCAGAAACACCTAATTTTACGAAAAGACTGCTTAAATAATTGCGCACGGTACCTTCAGATAAAAAAAGACGTTGCGCGATTTCAGCATTCGAAAGGCCTTCGACCAAAAGCGTTAATATCTCGCGTTCGCGTTGTGAAATATCAATGGTTTCATCTTTTTCAATCGGTTCTGGCCCGGAAGCAACCTGATTAAGTACCTTTTTTGCTACCGAGGGGTCTAAATAAGCCTCACCAGAAACCGTACCTTTAATCGCTTCAAGCAATTCATGACGGGGACGGTCTTTAAGCAAATAACCATTGGCGCCAGCACGGATAGCATCGAAAAGCCATTTATCATCCATATAGGTTGTCAGCACCAAAACCGGCAGATCAGGATGAGTCTTGCGTATCTGGCGAATAGCTTGCACGCCATTCATAATTGGCATTTGCAAATCCATAAGCACCAAATCAGGCACTTGATGGTTGATGAGATCCAATGCCTGTTGCCCATTGTTGACAGTACCAATAACCCTGATTTCAGGATCACTCTGCAAAATACGCTTCAAGCCTTCTCAAACAATTTCCTGATCATCTGCAAT
>CAZTEP010000088.1:0-5870 GCA_964612325.1 uncultured Anaerolineaceae bacterium | reverse complement strand
CGCGTTAATGGAACTTGTTTGCCACTGTTAAAAAGCTCTTCCATGCGGTCAACCAAATGTAAGATGTCCATATATCCTCCATCGCTGAATAATCTTATTTTTAGTTTATCACTATTTTCACATAATAATAGGAATACCCGGTGAAAATGTTAAATCCAATCCCTGATTGGGTTGCTTTTATGGAACTTTACTCAATTCTTTATAACGCGCGATCAAAGCATGGTTGACATGTTCTGGTACCATACTACTCACATCACCACCCAAAGAAGCAATCTCTCTCACCGTTGTAGATGAAAGAAAAGTGTTTTCTTCACTCGTAATTAAAGCAATCGTATCAATTTCAGATGTCAAACGGCGGTTTGCCAATGCCATGCGAAACTCAAATTCAAAATCAGAAAAGACACGCAAACCCCGTACAATCGCAGTCGCACCAATCTCCTGTGCAAAATTGACTGTCAATCCGGAATAAGACACTACTTTTACATTTTCGATGTGACTCAACGCTTCAATAACCAATTCCAAGCGTTTCTCCGGAGGAAAAAGTTGATTTTTCATTGGTTTTTCATAAACAGCCACCACCACTTTATCAAATAGTTTCGCAGCACGGGTAGCGATATCGATATGACCAAAATGAATAGGGTCAAATGTGCCTGGGAATAACACCTTTGTCATTAACTTATATCTCCACTGCCATCTTCAGTTTGAGATGACCAAAAATGCTGAAGGACAAGCTTAAGATCCACATTGTCTTCATCCTCTAATTCCGGATCTTTTTTAAGCAAACAATCAGCTATATCACGCGCTTTTTTGATGAGTCGCGTATCCATCAAGTGAGCCATTTTTATAGTCAAAAAACCAGCCTGCCTGGTACCCAGAAAATCTCCTGGACCCCGTTGAACAAGGTCAGCTTCAGCTAATTCAAAGCCATCATTGGTGCTAACCATCACCTCAAGGCGGTTATTCTCAGCGTCATCATCGGTCTGAGGAATAAGATAACAGTAACTTTGTTTATCGCCCCTGCCAACTCGCCCCCTAAACTGATGCAATTGAGCCAAACCAAAACGGTTTGCTCCTTCAATAACCATTATCGTTGCGTTAGGAATATCCACACCTACTTCAACAACCGATGTTGAAACCAGAATATCGTATTCACGGTTTCGAAAAGCCAGCATTACCTCATCTTTTTCAGCTGGCTTGAGACGACCATGCACAAGCCCCACCTTTAGATCAGGAAAAACGTCTTTTTGTAAGCGTTTTTGTTCATCAACAGCAGCTTTTATCTCTTCATTTTCTGATGCTTCAACCAACGGATAAATAATAAAAGCCTGATTTCCTTCTTTTACCTGACTGCGGATATTTTCATAAACCCGATTACGGTCATTCGGAAAAACAACCATCGTATGCACCGGCAACCTTCCTGCTGGCATCTCGTCAATGACGCTCACATCCAAATCGCCAAAAACCGTCATTTGCAACGATCGTGGTATGGGGGTGGCAGTCATCGCCAAAAGATGTGGGTTATCACCTTTAGCGCGTAAAGCAGCGCGTTGATTCACACCAAACCGGTGCTGCTCGTCAATCACCACAAATTGTAAATCATCAAATTGAACCGCGTCTTCAATCAGCGCGTGTGTGCCAATTAACACCTTTAGATATCCGCGTTTCAAATCTTCATGGATTTCTGATCGTTCTGCTGTGCTCGTATCACCAGTGAGTAACCTCACCTGACCCGGTTCCAAAAAAGCCTCGTTATTGTTTTGGCTTTCCGTCATTAATCGGCTAAGTGTGCGGTAATGTTGTTCGGCCAAAATACTGGTGGGGGCCATAATGGCTGCCTGAGCCCCACCCTCAATGACCATGGCCATGCCTAACATGGCAACCACAGTCTTGCCTGATCCAACATCGCCTTGTAATAAACGATTCATCGGATGCGTTTGCGCCACATCATTTCTGATCTCATTCACCGTGCGCAATTGCGCGGATGTCAGTTCGTAAGGCAAAGCTTTTAAACGTGCTTCCAGCCAGCTATCACTCACGCTCCAGGCTCTGCCTTGCAACGTTTGCCAATACTTTTTTTGCTGAATAATGCCTAACTGAATGAGAAAGATTTCATCAAAAGCAAAACGATATTCAGCTGCTTTGAGTTTGTCATAATCATCCGGAAAGTGAATTTGCTTGTACGCTTCTTCAAGACTAAGCAGTTTGGCCTTGTCTTGTACAGCTGTTGGCATAAATTCATGAACTTCGGCTGCCCAGTACTTGATAGTATTAAATTGCAGTCGACGCAACCACTTTTGGGTAACATTCGCGGTGAGTGGGTAAACTGGCACAATCCGATTGGTATTCAACTGTTGTTTATCAAGGGTTTCAACATCAGGATGCCAGATAACGGCACGTCCCATATAGCTTTCAACTTTGCCTGAAATAGAGACATAAGCACCCTCCCGCATACTGCGCAAGACCCATTCCTGGTTAAACCAAAGTAACCTTAAACTTCCGGTTGTGTCTGAAACAACAACTTCAATTATTTTTCGTCCACGCGATGCTGGGTACATCATTTTGCCGACTACTTTAGCAATAATCGTCACCTCATCACCTTGCAATAATAAATTGATGGTTTTGAGTTTGGAGTAATCATCGTATCGCCGTGGGAAAAGATTGAGAAGGTCTTTAATTTGATAAACTCCCAACCTTGCCAAATTTTCAGTTTGTTTTTCCCCTATACCTCGAATAACACCCACTGGCGCTTCAATACCAACATGCGGTTTTCTGCTCTGTCTGACAGAAGCATCTGATGAAACAGTGGGAGGACCATCCGGTCCGTGTGTTGGTCTAACTGCGCTAACCGGTGTTTTCGCCCGATAAGAGCGTGACCTGCGCTCTTTTTCGGTACTTATCGTTGACTCTTTATCAGTATTTTTGTTTTTCTCAGTCATTGAAGAAGACTTTTCTTTTAAGGTGGGTTGCTCCAAAGTTACCGTTTTGTAATTCTCTAAATTCAGTTCGTCTGAAAAACCAAGCAAATTGATAATCTCAATTAAGCACAGTTTACGCTCATTAGGGGTCAATGCATCGTAGTCTGAAAAAGCCTTGCTCACCTTTTGGATGATAGTTTCATCCATTGGCACCTCGCGTGCGTTGGATTGCCAGGACGGAATGAGCCTTTGCAGACCTCCTATCACCGCGCGATTCTCAAAGCTTTGTTGAGCTTCTAATCTAAAAATACGTGATAATTTTTCAGTCGCTTTGTTCATGTTCATTGCTTTCTCAATGCCAATTCTAATGATACCAAAGGCTAAGCCTCATGTTCAAGAAAGAGAAACAAGTATCAAAAGTCTAATAAAAGGCCAAAGAATAAACGGTCTTCACACCATGCAAACACCATCCATTTACAATTACGCAGGAAACCGAAATTAATTAAGGGAGTTTAATATCGCAATCCTAACACATAAAATCAATCAAATTCACAAACACATCCAACTCTCACTTATACCTACGCGCAACTATGATTTATTTTAAAAGGATTGGCCTTATTATTATAATTTAAAAGAAAAACCAGCCCTTATTTCAGAGCTGGTTTCTAATCTTTCAACCTAATTCAAAACGAAACAGTTAATCTTAGAAAATTTTACTCAAAAGCCACAATGTACTGGTAATGAGGCTGCCCACCTTCGTGCACTTCTACCTCAAGATCTTCATATTCCGCGCGAGTCTTGTCTGCCATGATATTCGCGCTGGATTGATTAACCCCTTCCCCGTAAAACAAGGTTACACGCTCAAATTCATCCATGTCAATATGGTTGTAAAGCGCGTCAAATGCTTCCTCAATTGAACTTTTGCTAAGGATCAACTTGCCATCATAAAGCACAATTACTTCGCCTTTTTTAACTTTGACTCCCTCGATTTCAGCAGTCCGCGTAGCGGTTGTTAACTCTGCGGTATGAACTTCACTAATCGCCTCGGTCATCGATTCAACCACATCATCAAAGTCACCATCCGGCATCAGACGAAACATTGAGGCAAATCCCTGTGGTGTATTGCGTGTGGGAATTATCCCCACCTTCTTTACACTCACTTTGGAAGCATTTTGTGCAGCCAAAATGATGATTTTGTTATTAGGCAGGATAATTACCTTGTCGGTAGGCAGGTTTTCGAATGCGGCTACCAAATCTTTCACACTCGGATTCATCGTTTGGCCTCCTTCAACCACAGCAGCCACACCCAAGCTGGCAAAAATGCGCGAAAGACCGGGACCAGGCGAGACAGCTACAACCGCTATTTCCCCTGGATTTACGGTGTTAAATTTCAATTCAGCTTCTTTTCGGTTATTCATCTGGTCTTGCAGATTTTCCATGTAAATCTTCTTGATAATCCCTTGAGTCTCAGTATATTCAATTGGCTCAAAGCGTTTCTCAAGTTCGGTATGAATGTGCATGCGATAAATGCCATCACCTTCGCCCACCTGAATGCTCACACCAAGATTATTAAGACCTTCATAATACTTCTCAAGAATAAAATGCTTATGAGGTTCAAAATCGATAACAACCTCATAATCCTGGCCCTCTTCAACTTGTTCAAGCGCGTGGGTCAAATCAAACTGAGCCAAAGAGACCACATTGTTATTGGTAGCTGTATCCAAAGGCAAACCCTGAAGCATACGCAACATGCCCTCAAAGATATAAAACAGTCCCATTCCACCCGAATCAACCACACCCGCATCTTTCAGTTGAGGCAGTAATTCCGGGGTGTTTTTCACGCTAATATCAGCCGCTTCAACCAAAATAACCAGCATCTCACTTAATGTGCTTTGGGTTTTGATAGCACCTTCTGCGGCGATGCTCATATCTTTGATTACCGTCAAAATTGTACCTTCAACCGGTCTCACAACACCACGATAAGCCGTATCACGCGCAGAGGCTATGGCTTTTGTCAATAGTGCTGGGTCAACAGTGGCATAACCATCCAAAGCGCGTGAAAAACCACGCCAGATTTGAGAAAGAATGACACCAGAGTTGCCACGCGCGCCCATTAAAGCACCATGCGCAAAGGCTTTTGCCATATCACCAGCGTGTTTTGTGCGGTGGCTATCCGCCTCATCAAACGCGGCCTGCATAGTTAGTACCATATTGGTACCGGTATCTCCATCAGGTACAGGAAAAACATTCAGTGCGTCAACATATTCCTGATTAGTGGTTAGCCAGATCAAACCGGCTTCGAAAAGTAAAATCAAACCTTCCCCAGTAATTGGCGATTTTAACAGCTTATGGCGTTCAGCCTCACTGGGTAAATTTGTTGAAAATGGCTTCATAAGACTCCTGCGAACAATTTGGTATTAATCAACATCACTAATTCGCATTCCGCGAACGTGTACATTAACACGAGTAACGGGAACTCCCATTGTTTTTTCAACGTGATACTTCACGCTTTCAGCAACAGAATCGGTCACACTTTTGATCCGCAGACCGTATTCAACGATAAGATTTACCGTCAACTGCAGTCCTCGTTCGTCCGATTCAACAACGATGCCATAATCACCATCGTAATCAAACATTTTTACAAAGGACTGACGAAGATTGCCTGGAGCCAGGCCAATCACACCATAGCTTTGTAAAACGGCATCTTTCACCACCGTTTTGATGGCTTTAGGTAAGATATATATTTTGCCTAAAGGATTATCTTGGCTTGTCATATGTTTCTCTCACTTCCCGTATTTAAAGAACTTGATTCTTTCATTCATTTAGGTTATCATTATCAATTGCGTGTTGCGTTTGAACCTTCACGCTCAAGATTATAACGCAAGAAAGGTAGTTAAAATGGCAAAGTGCAATCAATGTGGTAAAACAACCACTTTCGGTCATAATCGCAGTCAC
>CAZTEP010000087.1:0-5927 GCA_964612325.1 uncultured Anaerolineaceae bacterium | reverse complement strand
TCGTATCAAAAATAAGTTTGGAATTAGAGTTACTGATTCAGGAACCATCATGGTTGCAAGAAAAATTGTAAAAATAATGTTGCGTCCTGGAAATTCGATACGTGCAAATGCATATGCCGCAAGAATAGAAGTCACTAATACGCCAATGATAGTTCCAATTGTCACCCAAGTGCTGTTCAAGAAATATTCGCCAAATTTTGCTCTATTCCATGCTTCTGCATAGTTATGCCATTGAGGAAAGGCTGGTAACCACCTAATTTGAAGCGTTTCACCTAAAGTCATTAATGATTGTGAAACCATCCAAAAGAATGGAAACAAACTGATTATTGCCCCAAAAGTAAGTATCAAATAAATAAAAATTTTACCGAGAACACGAACAACTGGATGGGTCTTTCGTATTGTACCGATTGGGCGTGTATTTTTTCCTTGATTAGCCATAGAAGACCCTTTCTGCCATAATCTTGTTTTGTATAAAGGTCAGACCAAGAATGATAAAGAAAAGTATCATTGACATAGCGGTGGCACGACCAAATTGTGAGAATTTGTAAAAGCGTTCAAATATGTAAACACTTGCCGTGACAACAGAATCACCGGCTGATGGTAATTTAAGAACATAAATATGGTTAAAGGCTTTGAAGGTGCCAATTAATGATATCAACGTGAGATAGAAGGTGATTGGAGAAAGATATGGAATGGTAATATGTCTAAAAAGTTGCCATTTCGTTGCACCGTCTATCTCAGCAGCCTCATAGACTTCTTGAGGGATATTGCCTAATCCACTCAAAAAGATAACCACGTTGTAACCGACAAAAGTCCAAACACCGAAAATCATAATAACAATCAGCGCCAGGCTTGGTCCAGCCCAGAAACCTTCAATATTGAAGCCTAACAGTTGCATTATTGGTTTACTTTCAAAACGCCATTTTAGTGGGTCTAAACCAAATAGATTGATAACGCGATTGGCAACTGAATAAGCTTCACGGTTAAAGATAATTCTAAAAATGACTGATGTTGTAACGGCTGGTGTAATGTAAGGTAAAAAGTATAGGAGCCTGAATCCCTCTTTAAATTTTATATCTTGATAAAGGAGAAATGCAATCAAGATACCAATAATGATTTGAGTCGGAACTGTGCCCAAGGCATAATACAGTGTGTTGACAAGCGATTGTAAAAAGGCTTTGTCGCCTGTTTTCATCATCGCACCCCACCCTGTGGTAAATAACACACCAGCAACTACAAGAATGACAAGAAAAATCAGCCAACTGTATTTTGCAACCCTATTCTTTGATTTTGATACTTTATTTTGGACAAAGAAAGCGATAAATAGTAATGCAACCCCTCCCAAAACCCAATATAAGTTTTCCCAACTACCAAATATTTCTAAATAGTTTCTAAATCCAATAAACTTTCCTTTTCGAACGTTCCAATTAATCAAGGACATATAAAAAGCGTAGCCAATTGGAAATAGACCGAATAGGAATATGATAATAAATGCTGGGGTTACAAAGGAATAAGCGGTGATGTAATCAATTGTTTTTTGAAAACCCAATCCCCGTTTAGGTTTATCAACAGTTGCTATAGGTTCAATCTCCATCGATTGTTCAGATTCTTCGATGATTTCGAATGGTTCTTCTGATTTTGGCACTTCCACTAAGACCTCGCTCCTCTAAGAATTCAGGTTGTTTGTATTAGCACCATAATTTTACCTTATAAAACGAATCAAAATAATTATTTCGCTAATTGGTAAATTGTTTGGTTCTGCTCATTTCTAATTCTACTTCATAATATCAAGAAAAAGTGGTTTTGGTCAAGATTTTTCTTGAATTTATATATTTTCTTTACAAGTTCAATTACTCAAAATTCAAAAACACAATAACTGGATCATGATCGCTAAAAGCCTCTAATTCAATTTGATTTGTATTAATGTGTAAAACCTGGAAACTGATCATTTTTTCATATAGGGATTTACTTAAAAAGATTTGATCCATCAACTGTCCATTTCCCTCATAGATATAGCTATACCTATTCCTTTCCGGGATACTGTAAGCAGTGTTTATAAGTTTATCGCTAGCTAAAATTAAGGCTGTTTCAGTCCAATAAAAGTCATTTATATCTCCTAAAACAACAATTTGAGCATTGTTATCTTCATTCAATAAGCGTTTCATAAAACCATTTACAGCTTTAGCTTGCGCAACGCGACGGTCTTTACTTGGTTCAGGCGGAGGTTGAATTTCACCATAAAGCGCGCCGTCCTCACCTTTTGAACTGAAATGAACGGCGATAAGAAAAAGGGGGTTACCATTGTATTCGAATTGAGCGATTAAAGGTTTTCTTGAATTTCTAAATGCGGAATTATTTGGCCAAATTTTTCCCGGATTATGACTTAAATAAAAACTTCCTTTTCCTTTGATAATCTCGACTTCAGTTCGTGGTCCAGCATCCTTTAAACAGTTAAATTGAAGTCCTTTATCAGTTCGGTAAAGAATGACAATCCGTCCGTTGCCACCTTTAATCCCACCATCAGCATTCCTTTCAGGATTTATGTTGATGAATTCATAATCTGGTCCATTGATACTTTCAATAGCGCTTTGAATTTTCCAAATTGTCTTTTCTGCAGAAACAATTTGACTATCGGTATCTCCATCATCATCCAAAACTTCCTGTAGAACCAGAATATCCGGTGAATTCAAACCGATTACAATATGTTCAGCCAGGGTATTAAAGCGTTCAGCATCGTCATTTCCACCCAAATTCTTAACATTGTAGCTAACAATTGAAAAGGCATCTTCTTCGACAGTTGAAAGCTGCGGATTCATGTAAGCATCAGAAATCTCATAAGATAATTTTTCAGTAGGCAGTAAGCGATAATTCATAAAATCGTAGCTAATCACGCCTCGAATTGGTCCCGTAAAGTGGGTGCCGATAGTTATGTTTGGTATCTGAATGAAACTATCATCCAAAAGAATGCGCTCTGGGTTGAAATCATGCTCTCTTATTACCAATGTGCCATAATCCGATAACAAGTCAGCGTGATTTCCACCATCAGCGACGATGGTTACTTCCCGGTAACGATTTGTGCTACTCACAGCCAATCCGTCTCGAACTTCCACATACATACCTTCAAGACTTTCAAAGAAGTCCATGCCATCTTCAGCTGGATCGAATAAACCAAAATCTCGACCGACATAACCAATGATATCATTTTCAATGACTTGATTTGGAATTTGACGACCATTGACACCAATCACTATTGGTTCAGGCAATGGATTTCCAGAGTTAATAAGTTTTAATTTTACATCAACTAATTGTGTAACAGTAAGTGAATTTGATTGGTTTATTGAAGGATTGTGTTCTCTCACCCTTGCTTGTTCAATGAATAGTCGGTCACCCTTTTTAATAATTGAACTATTGTCATAAACCACAAATATGGCTTCAGATGTGTTTTCATCATCATCAATGACGGTATCTTGTAAATAAAAACCTTGCCCGCTAACAGCAGTAACGATACCTGATATGCATGAAACCGTTTTATTTTCTAATGGAGAGCGGTGACGGTTACCTTGAATGGCATGGATTCGGGTAATCTGTCCTTTTTTACATAAAGAGCGTAATTCAGTTTCATCTCCAATATATTTAGCAGGAACTGCACAAGAGAATAGCAGATAAATTGATAAAAAATTAATTATGAAGCTCATTTTTTTTATAAAGGATTTGTGCATACGCCTATTTTACATTAATCAATCCAAGATAGGCATGGAACGTGGTATATTTATTTAATGTAAATGTTGAATGGACAACTCAAATTTTAAATGCGCAATTTAAATAGGTGATTTATATCGCCAGTCCATTTCAACATTCTAATAATATAAACAACTAAGGAGCAATTGATGAACGAAGATTTTATTCTGATTACTGGGGCGAATGGTGAAGTTGGTCATGGACTCATTCAACACCTTGCAAAAGTTGGTCATAAACAAATCATCGCTTTTAGCCGCAGTCCTCTTTCTGAGGAATTACGTCCTTTGGTTTCAAACCCGATGGCGATGGATGTCCAGAATTTAGAAGGCTTAACAAAACTTTTTGAAAACTACAATATCACAACGGTTTATCATTTAGCCTCTATTCTCTCAACCAAAGGTGAGCATAATCCCGTTATAGCACACAGCATCAATGTTAATGGAACGATGAACCTGCTTGATCTCTCTGTCAGACAAATGGAGAGAACCGGACGCGCGGTTAAGTTTATTTACCCAAGCTCTATCGCTGTCCATGCCATTCCTAACCTTGAGGTCAAAGCTAAAGCTGGCAAATTAAAAGAAAATGATTATGTGCAATCCACTACAATGTACGGAATTAATAAACTGTACTGTGAAAATCTTGGTCGCTATTTTAATAGTCATTTCAAACAACTTAGTTTTGCACCAGATGAAAGACCATACGTTGATTTTCGCGCAGTTCGCTTCCCTGGTTTGATTAGTGCTGACACCATGCCTACTGGTGGCACAAGTGACTATGGACCCGAAATGATCCACGCAGCTGCCAGTAATAAACATTACAATTGTTTCGTCTGTCCTGATTCCACCTTACCTTTCATGGTTATGCCCGACGCCATCAAATCTTTGGTTCTTTTACATGCTGCTGATCGCGAACGCTTAACACAAACCGTTTACAATGTCACTAGCTTTAGTCCGACCGCTCAAGAAATATACGATGTCACTAAAGAAGCTTTCCCTAATGCTGATATTGATTTTGTGCCAGATGTCAATCGTCAGGGTATTGTTGATAGCTGGCCAGCTGATATCGATGACAGTACAGCCCGCGCTGACTGGGATTGGCAACCTGATTACGATTTTAAACGTGCGTTTAACGAATATCTCATTCCAGCAATTCGCAGACGCTATGATAATTAATGGAGAATAATGCCTCTTTACGAATACAAATGCCAGAATTGTGGTCAATGTTTTGAACTGTTAAGGCACTTTTCAAAAGCGGACGACAGCGCTGAATGTCCTAAGTGTGGGAAAAATGATGTTCATCGTTTGCCTTCATTGGTAAACGCGTATAGTATTGGGCGCAATTTATCACAAAGCTCTTCCAATTGCGCTGCTTGTGTCGGTAAGAATTGTGGCAGCTGTTCATGAAAAAGGCAATTAAATACTTCAGTAATAAGAACGCGTTCATCACCGGTGGCTCTAGTGGCATAGGATTGTGTTTAGCACACAATCTTGTACGCATGGGAGCCTCGGTTTGCCTTTTAGCCCGTAATCAAGAAAAACTTGATGATGCCATTCAGACCTTAACCAAATATAGAATCCGTGAGAACCAAACAATAACATCAATTTCTGCAGATGTTTCCGATACTGAATCGCTTCTTGAAATTTTCCCTCGCTATTTAGAGAACAACCCTGTACCGGACTTCTTGTTCAATGCGGCAGGCGTTGCCAAACCTGGATATGTTGAAGAACTTGATTTAGAAGTTTTCAAGTGGACCATGGATATTGACTATCACGGCACAGTGACTGTTACAAAGTTGTTTTTGCCTTACTTTTTAAAACGAGGTAATGGACATATTGTCACTTTTTCTTCCTTAGCTGGCGTACTTGGTGTTTTTGGCTATACTGCATATTCCGGCGCGAAATTTGCTGTCAGAGGGTTCACAGATGTTCTCAGAGCAGAATTGAAACCAAAAGGCATAAAGGTATCCATAGTTTATCCTCCCGATACTGATACGCCCCAATTAGCCTGGGAAAATCAATTCAAACCTTTCGAAACGCGCGTTATTGCCAATTCTGATAATCCAATTAGTGCAGAAATTGTTTCTAAATCGATTTTAAAAGATATGGCACGTGGCAAATACGCTATTGTGCCTGGGTTTGATGCAAAATTGACCTATTTCTTGGGTGTGCATCTTGGAAATTTGGTATATC
>CAZTEP010000086.1:0-6008 GCA_964612325.1 uncultured Anaerolineaceae bacterium | reverse complement strand
TTGTTTATCATGACCCTGAAAAAGAGCTTTTGCTTAGTTATTTTCCGCCTGAACTTGGCGCGCCAATTACTGAACAAGAACGTGTTATTGGACCCTTAATTAAAAAAGCGGTTGATGATTTGCCTCCTGAA
The DNA here is from genome assembly GCA_964612325.1 of uncultured Anaerolineaceae bacterium. Classification (GTDB taxonomy): domain Bacteria; phylum Chloroflexota; class Anaerolineae; order Anaerolineales; family Anaerolineaceae; genus Mesolinea. The sequence goes on along the minus strand of CAZTEP010000086.1, from coordinate 5,877 downwards.
AAAAGAAAGGCTTACATCTTTAAGCCTCGCACCATGTTAACTCAGCAATTGCTGTTTGAAACAATCCTTGAAGCGGATGGCATTACCCCTGAAATGCTCAAAGCGCAACAAGAGCTTTTAGCTTTGATTCAACGTTTAATGTTAACATCCCCCAATGCACTACCAGAGGTCATCGCGCAAGAAGATGCGCGTGTAACAGAGGAATTCTTTTTGCTTCTTTCGCGATTGATTCAATCTTCTATGGCAGCCGGAGACCAGGAAAGCGCGCAGGCTTTGGCGAATTTACAAAGCCAGGCTTTAGAGCATACTACCGTAGGAAAGAAAATAGCCAAGGATTCAGCTGAAGCCCAAGAGGCAATGAATAAACTCCAGGCGTTGAGTCGCGATGGCTTGACCCGCGAAAAACTGCTTGATTTGGTCATCGAGTCAGCCAAGTCTCAAGCGGCATTGACCGTTTTGGTGAGCGCGGCCCGGGGAGGATTGGATTATCAATTCTTCCAGACTTTGACCGAGAAGATTGATACAGCTAAAGCTGAAGAAAAGGCAAAATTAGAAGCTTTACGCGACCAATTATTAGCGTTAACAGATGAAATTGACAAAACCAGGAAAGCACTTTACGCACATGAAATAGAAACGGTGGAAGCCTTGCTTAAAGCTGAAAACCTTACTGAAGCAACTCAGGAAGCCTTACCGGGTTTCACCCAAGTTACACTCGAGGTTCTTAATGATGAATTTGCAAAGGCCAAAGAAGCTGGAGACGATGAACGTATGAAGAAAATTGTTACTGTTTTGACGATTTTCCGATCGGCAACAGAGAGCAGCGCGTACCTTGAGTTGATTGATATCTTGCTTCAGGCTCCTGATGAGACGACACTTAATCAGGTTCTTGATGAAGCAGGCGATGGAATTAATGAAGATTTCTTCCGGGTTCTGTATGGTTTGATGTCTCAGCTTGAGCAAAACGGACAGCAAGCTGATTTACTTGAACGCTTGCGTGAGGTCAATAATTATGCTCAAAAGTTTATGATGCGCAAGAATCTTGAAGACGCAAAAAACGAAGAATAGAATTACATTAAAAGCTTGGCAAAAGAGATTAATTCAAAAAAGAATCTGTTCCGCAACAGATTCTTTTGTTTTAATTACTTGTTTTGAACTAATGGGGGTCGTTTTGCAACCTCAAACCATGACCACGCACAGTGACGATATAGTCGTAATCCGGGTCAAGTTGATTAATGCGTTCACGTAAGCGACGCACTAAGGCATCAAAGGCTTGTTCAGTTACCCATTGCGAGTCGCCTTCCCAAACTGCATTGATCAGTTCTTCACGACTAACAACCTCACCCTCTTTTTGGTAAAGCAAGGTGAGCAAAGTGTATTGTTGAGTTGAAAGCGGCGGGTCAAGCTCAACACCACGCACCCAAACCCGTTTGGCACTGTCGTCTATTCGCAATCTAAAAGCATGCATCAATTCGGGTGGCAGGCCGGAGAGTGGCATGGTGGCATCAGAACTGAGGAAAATAAAGTTTTGGGTGAGCGCGATTGTTATTTCATCAGCTTCGTTCAGCTGTTTGGCTTCTGTAAGCAATTGACCATTTAGATAGGTGCCATTTTTGCTGCCTAAATCTTCTATGGTGACTACCGCACCATTTTTTCGGATAATGGCGTGTTCCCGGGATACCTGACGGTCAGCGATAACTACATCACAATTCGCATCACGTCCGATGAGTAAGGTATCTGTGATGAGCCATTGTTGGCCGTCCAGGGAACTGTTGTTGGCGATTAAAACAGGGTCTTCCATTTTTATTTATCCGTACAATAACTTATAATTATTATAATCTATAAGCCAAGGCATTTAACAGTCTTGACTGGAAGCAATAAGACTAAATGAAAAAAGAATTTGACAGTGGAGATATCCTTCACGAACGTTACAAAGTGGATCGGGTTATTGGCCAGGGAGGGTATGGTTGTATTTTGCTGGCTGAGGATTTGCGCTTGAGTGGTCGTTTTTGCGCGGTGAAACAAGTTAGCTATGATCCTAACTATCCGCCAGGGATGTTAGAGGATGCCCGTGAACAGTTTATGCGCGAGGCAACGGTATTAGCACGTTTGGATCATCCTAATTTACCGAAGGTTTCCGATTTCTTCTCGATTGAAGACAATGATTTTTTAGTGATGGATTTTATTCCTGGTGATGACTTGCGCACTTTAATTGCTAAAGCTGAATCAAGCAAACAGTTTTTGCCAGAAGCAGATGTTTTGAGCTGGGCAACGCAAATTGGGGATGCTTTGAGTTATTTACACAGTCAATCCCCTGCTATTTTACATCGTGACATCAAACCATCAAACATCAAGGTGACACCAGCAGGGGTGGTTAAGTTGGTTGACTTTGGTTTAGTCAAGTTATTGGCTCCGGGTGAGGTGACCATTACAATCATGCAGGGTCAGGGAACGGCACTGTATTCTCCGCTTGAACAGTACGGTGGTGATTCGAACTTAATGGATGGCCGCGCGGATATCTATGCTTTCGGAAGTACACTTTATCATCTCTTAACCAACACGCCACCTGAGAATGTGCGTGACCGTTTTTTGGATCCACAAAATTTGGTAGCGCCCCGGGAAATAAATCCTGCTATCTCACCCCGGGTGGAAGAAGCCATCCTTTGGGCAATGGAACTTCATCCAAATGAACGGCCAAGAGATGTGAAAACCTTCTTAAAAGCACTAACTGGTGAGAGCACAGGCAGTTTGCGACAAATGGTTGGAAAGGTGGGTTTTAAAGAACAACAGGGTTTAACCCAAACCGAAATGATTATGCTCTATGCTACTGCTGGACTGACTTTCTTTAGTTTGCTGATAACTTTACTAAGAAATATTTAGCTCTTAAATCTTTTCTCACGTAACCACCAAATCAGCGAGCCAAGCCACCCTAAAAACATGCCCGCACCACTCATCTGTATCACAAACCATGTGCCACTTTGGCGTATCACATCCCCTAAACCAGGTAATCCGATGCCAAGCAACAAGTAAGCGATAAGGCCACCTAAAACGGTACAAATACCAGAGCGAATTCCCCAGAGATGACCTTTCCACCAATAATAGGCTAAGGCGTAAGCTATGCCAAAACCGGTGATGAGAATCATGATGGTTAGCAACCAATCGTTTAATGAGGGATATCCACTTGGATGAGTTGTTGCAGGAGCTTCTTCTTCGGGTTCAGGCTCTGGTGTTGGCGTTGGTTGCGGGGTCGGACTCGGTTCAGGAGTCGAGCTGGGTTCAGGTAAGGGAGTGGAGGTAGGCATCAGAATTTGCGCTAAACCTCCCTGTGTGGTGAGAATTAATGTCGCTGAGGTTGTGGCGTTGCCACAACCTGAAGTGACTTCAAAAATACCTTCACGTTCCACCCGATAATCGATGGTGGCATAACCATTGATGGTTCCTACTTCAGGTTGAGAGATGATTAACTGGTCTGTGGCCATTCGAATAGTGAAACGGGTAAGGGTGCCGTCTGGAACGATGTGTCCGTTTAGGTCAAGGATTGGGCCGGCTTGAATACGCACAGCTTCGCCAAGTCTGAAGAGTGGCACTGGTGTCTCTAAAATTTCAGGGTCTGGTGTTGACGTTTGATTATCAGGTGTGCTCAATGACTGAGCTTGACCCTGTTCGGTAATCAAGGCTAAGTTGATAATCTGGTTGGGGTCAGGTGAAAGCTGCTCGTTGAGGTTATAAGCTACTGAGGCTAATGAAAATGGTAAAGCGCCACGCGAGCGCGCTTCAAGCATCAAAACACGTGAGGCTACTTCAAGGGAGGCTTTTGACGGAGTAAACAAGCCAAAATAAGCACTTAGTTTGGTGACTTCGGTAGAATCAAGATAATAAGGCGCGGAATAGGCGAATACAATCACCATTTTATCGCGCAAGAGGCTTTCCTTTTCTTTCAAGATGCGTTTCAAAGCGTAGCTGGAAGGAATTTCGGGGTCAAGGTCCTGAATGTTGAAGACTATCCATTGTGAGCGACGAATATGTTCTTCAATGTAAGGTGTGGAACTTTCTTCCCGGCCATCAAGATAATCGCTTAACTGCGCAAAATTATAAGAATAAATGCGTGGGTCTGAGAGCTGATTGGTCGCTTGGGGCCCGTAGAGGCTTAAAAGGGTGTTTTCAAAATCGTTAAAGCTCAATGTAGTTAAAGGCTCACAGGTTTCACAGGGTTTTATTGTTCGACTGTCACTAAAGACAGTGATATAGTCGTTTGAAGAAGGGCCTTCGGTGAAAATTGTGTTGAGAAAATCTTGTTTAGGTGATAAAAGTGTGAGCGATTCGCGGGCGACTTCAAGGTTGATTTGATTTTGATTTAGTGTGGAAACCGGTGTTGAATTAACTGGAGAAATATTTTTAAGCGAAAAATCACCATAGAGCGCCAATTTGTTATTTAAGATTCGCGTCACCGATTCATCAACGAGTTGAGCAAAAACGGGGTCTTCTTGAACTTTCTGGGCAAAAAAATTAATGGTGCGCTTGATTGTCTCGGTGGAACTTTCATACGCAGAGCCGGAAAAATTATCGAGATAGAGCATGTCATTTCCGGCCATGAAGGCAATCCGGGCGATGCTGGGACCATCAAACGCGATATTGTTGGGGTCAAAAAAAGAGCGGACTGCCTGACTGCCTAAGCTATCGCTGATAAGCAAACCGCCTTCGATACGCCATTGGCGAATAGGATCAAGCTCTAAAAGCTGTTGAAGAGCAGTCGGGTCAAAGCTGATTGGTCGGGTATTACTGCGCACATTACCTTGAAGACCTTGGAAACGGATGTGTGAAATGAGCATACCATCAACGCGTCCATCTTCGATATTGCTTTGTTCGCTTACTCGCATAAATGGTACTAACTCGTTTTCTTTAAGTTGATCAAGAGTACGTTGAATTGTTGACAGTTCCTGGCTGAGGGGTCTATCGGCACTACCTAACCCAGGAAAGTGGGTGGCAATGACGGTCATGCGGTTAGCACTGCCTGAGTGCAGGCCTTGCACGAAAGCTTGCCCCATTTGCCCGACCCAGTAAGGATTAGAGCCAAAGCTGTCTGTGTGGTCATAAGCGCTGATGTTCGTCTCAGTGCTGTTTATTAAATCGAGATTAGGACCTATAAAAAGGTTGAAACCCAGAGATGCAAGCTCTTCACCATAAACCTGACCAATCGATTTTGCCAAATCAGGTTTCCAGGTAGCACTTAAGGTCATTTGTGATGGTAAATTTTTCAATGAGGGAAGTAGTTTTGAACTGTAATCGGCCTCATCATGCTGCGAATAGCCAATGTAAAGAGGAATGTAAACAGGAGACCCAGCGCTTGAGAGACCAAATTCGGGAATGATGATGCTTTTTTGATAAGCGATATCCTGAAGCGATGAAATGAGCGTTTTGACGGCTTCCGTACTGTTTTCAGCTTCAAAATTACCGTTAGCTGTACTTAATACAACGCCTCCGATGTGATAATTGTTAATTAGCTCAAAAATCTCGCTGGTATCAGAACTGTTTGTGCCGTCAAAGCTGACCAGCATTAATTGGCCAACTTTTTCAACAGGACTCATTTTGTCAAGTAAATCGGCAACTAAAAATTCATTGTTTTGTGCTTGTGCTGAAACAGGAATCGCGCTGAAACAGACACTCAGTAAAAGACAACAAAGAATAAAGCGCTTAAGGGTCATTTTATTCTTTCAGAACATGTCGGGCATGTTGAGGATCATCAGTGATAATCGCGTCGACACCTAAAGCGGCCATTCTTTGCAGATCCGCAACTTCGTTTACGGTCCAGACATTGAATTGTTTTTTTCTTTGATGAGACGTCTTGAGTAGCTGAGGACTGGTATCTTTGTAGTAGGGGTG
>CAZTEP010000085.1:0-6099 GCA_964612325.1 uncultured Anaerolineaceae bacterium | reverse complement strand
TTAGAGCGTTTCTTTTACACAGAAGAGGTCGCAGGTTCGAGTCCTGTTCTGCCCACTTCCGCAATTATTATACCAATACAATGTCGTCATCTCCCGTTTCGAGATTGTTTTCAATATTAAACAGATCAAATTCTTCAGACTGGTCTAAAGGTGCCGCTTGAACACCTCGACCGCAATAAGACCTATATTCACAGAAAGCACAACGCTTTATAATATCGGTCTTTTCAAATTCATCCATTTCGAGTGTTTTTATCTGTTTGCATAATCCTAACAAGTTATTCTCATATTGAGTCAATTCCTCTATTGCTATATTGAAAACTATTGGTCGATTTGGTTGAGCGATTTCCCAATATACAAAACGGGCTGGTTTATCGAGTTCATAAATTTTGCTAAGCACCAAGGGATAAAGCTGACTTTGAATACTGCTTATCAACGTTTTCGGCGAGGGAGGGATCTTGCTGGTTTTCCAATCGTATAAGGTGTAATAGCCGTTTTCAAATTGCAACAAATCATACTTAGCAATTAAATTAATATCTTTTAATGTGCAACGCATTTCTTTTTCGGGATAAAGTTCACCAGAAAGCATCGCATAAGGACTTTTCATAAAAATATGAAACCAATTGATCATACGCGGGTCTGGATCGTGCATTGCGTGATTTTCTAAACGTGATATATCAAAACCTAAAAAGTACTGGTGAATTAGGCGATGAAAACGAATTCCTACTTCGCGATCAGCTTCAAATTCAAGACTGTCAAGCGTTATTTGAGCAGGCCAGGGAATTTTTTTAATATATCGAAGGGAAAATTTAAATCGACATGTTTTAAATGTTTGCAAATTGCTCGCAGAAAAAACAAAATGTTCATTAATCCCGGTTTTCATTTTGCCATCTTTCCCTAAGCTTTGTTAACGCAATTGCTTCTGACCTGTTTTTGTAACCTGTGTTCCATGAAAAAGTTAATGACTTTTTTGCACGGGTAATGCCAACATACAATACACGTAATCTCTCTCTGGAAACGTTGTTTCGGTCCATAGTTGTCGCCAAACCCGGAACAAAATGATTTAGATTATTTTGAATTAAGCATTTCAGTTCCTCAATGATTTCTGCCTGTTTGTTCTTTGGGTGTGTAAAAAATTCTTTTTCTGAAAGAAAAATATCGTTGGGATCACCAGATGGGAAATCATACGAATTGACAGAGCTTAGGAAAACTTTGTCCCATTCCAGACCTTTCGATTTGTGATAAGTCGAAACAACTACTTTTCCTTTGTGTTGTTCGGGATTAAATCCCTCTTGAGTTTCATTGAAACTCATAAGAACTCGTTTATTTTGAGAGATTAAAAATATCTCATCAAGGACTTGTTTTACATACCAGTCAGGGTTTTCTTGTATGAGTTGTTTGGCTAATTGAGCAATTTTATGACTAATAGCAAGTTCAAGAGGTGTTAGAGGGAAATCATGTGTGACGCTTATTATTAATTGATCCAAAGGTAAATTAGCGGCCTTATGCCATTTTCTGACAGTTTCTGCAAAATTTTCTAACACTTCCTTTGCCATTATCAGTTCATCATCAGGAAGATGCTTTTCTAAATATGAATAATTAATCTCTTCTTTATATAAAAAATCCTCAACATTTTTTTGAGACTTAATAAAGTTTAAACAATGTTTAATGAAAGGTGGGTATTCACCTTGAGTAATATAATGTCTGTTGAAAACCAGAAACGCCATAGCCAAATGGAATCGGTTACTGGGTTCTAAAACAATTCGAATGATGAAATAAATAAAACCTGCAGTTGACATGGTATTAGATGAGTTTTTCATCAAATCATAGACAACTTCTACACCAGCACCCTTTAAACGGTCAGCTATTTTCCCACAACGTGTATTCGAAAATGCCAGCACGGCAACTGTATTATTTGGATAATCATTAAGCCATTTTGGTACTGCTTTTGAAAGGAAATCAAGTTCTTCTTCTGAATTCATCTTTCTGTTAATAAATTCAACTGCTGGTTTAGAAGATTCTGGATTCTTTTGAACATCATCTATTGCCGTCCCTTGAATGAGTGGAAAACTGAGAGCATCTTGCACGAATGGATTTGGGTGATCTTTTTGAGTCCATTCATTTAGCATATTGGCTAACTTTATAATTTCAAGACAAGACCTACCGGATTCAGGCAAATTCTCTGATTGGACATCTGGACGCGCTATAAATTTTTTTAGTAATTCGGGGTTTGAAGTCGTAAAACTTTCATAAATAGCCTGGTTTGGATCGCCCACTCTAACCCAGTTTCCGTGTTTAGATGTAAGCAATGATAATATTTCTTCTTGCTTTAGGTTGGAATCTTGCGCTTCATCTTCCAAAATGAAAGGCCATCTGTCTTGAAGCGCTTCCAATAAATCAGGGTCTGATTTTAAGGTTTTTAGGGCTAATTGAATAAGGTCGTCAAAATCCACACCACCGCGATAAATTAATGCGTCTTGATAGCTTCGATAAAAAGACTGACAGGTATGGATTATAGGTGAAATATTCGTTGATTTTTTGATTAACTCATCCATATCATTGACAGTATGCAAATAATCTTTACATGTACTGATATATGCTCTGGCAATGTCGAACATCTGTCGAGGCAAATAGTAATCATCCTCTAAAACTCTTTTATATTCTGAAGGGGGGAGATTTTGATCTAATAAATAAGTAAATGAATCAGGAGAATCCTCTAATTTTTGTTTAACAATATCTTCAATAATCTTATCAGTTTCAACACCATCTACAATTACAAAATTATTAGACAAACCAGCTAAATCCGGTCTTTCACGGATGATATCATTTGCTAAACCGTGGAGTGTTCGTACTTTATAACCAAACCCTTCAAGAAAACCTAAACCAGACAAGATGTTACCAATTCTTGAACTGAAATTGTCGGCTGCTGAGTTTGAAAATGTAACAATAAGTATTTCCTGGTCTAATTTCAAATTTGCGGTTAACACTAATTTAGCCGCCAAATAAGAAAGCGTAAATGTTTTACCACTTCCCGGAACAGCTGAAATCCCCATCAAACCACCTTGATAATCAAGAATTCTCTGTTGAGAGTCACGCAGTTTTATTTTAAGATTCATCAGTATTCCTTTGCGCGCGACGATAGAGTGCTTGAATGTGCTTTAACAAAAGTCCTCTTTCTTCATTTCCTGTTTCGTTATAATCAGATATTCCCAGATAAATCCCTTTTTTACAGCGATTCAAAAGGCCTGAAAGAATTTTTGATAATGTTTGTCGACTTAATGTAATATCATCATCCGCTGTCCAAAGTCTGCCGTCTTCCCACTGTCGACTGAGTACATAAGGGTGAGATAAAGGTTGTTCCAATCGTTCATACCAACTTGAACTACCAACATTAAGCCAAATTTGATAATCAACAGCTTTGTTGAGTGAAAGAAAGTTTATCACTGGTGTAATAAGGACTGCATCCTCAGTTTCATCTGATTTTGGATCTATATAAGTGGCTGAGAGTAATCCGGATTGAACGCTAATCACAAATTCTTTTGCCATTTGTGAATGATTTACGTTTTGGTTCTGTCCAAAGGAAAGACGGAATTTTTTAAACGATGAAATCAAACGTGCTGTTATTTTGCCAGCTTCAATATTGTCATGAAAACCAAATCGTGGTTGTGACAGTAATTCACCAAAGAGTCTGCTAATGTAAATATCAAACGGATAAATGTTCTGGTTTCTATTTATCCATGTGAAACATTGATTTAGGTCATTTTTTTGATAATCGGTAAGGCGATTTATGACGTTTTTATTGATGCTATTTAATTCTGGTAAAGAGGATTGATGTTCTAACTTTAGTTCTCTTACAAGCAAATGGCTTCTTACCAAATCTAATTCTGGAATAGCAAAACAAAATGTTGCGCTTAGAACAAATGGGTCTATAGGAAGCTCCCATTCAGGATGACCCAATATTGAAAATATCAATATTGTTTTAATAATTGGCTGGTCATATAGGGCACTTGATGGTCGCAATGTACGGAGTTTGATGTTTTCCTTTTGAAGTGAATGCTCAAGAGAAAAAACGGTTGAATCGCTGACGAAAGGGGAAAGAACTACAATTTCGCTTGGGTCTACGCCTACGCTAATGAATTGTTCAATTTTTTTTGTTGTTTCATATAACAATTCAGGATAAAAACGGATCCTTTTTACTGGATGGAAAATGAAGCTTTGAATTTGCTTTGACGTCAAATCAACAGGCTTGTTTATGTCAATGAGAGTGTTGGCAATTTGGTCTCTTATCAAATTCTCATTTTTATTTTTATTTATGCAGATAGTATCATCAACGATATTTTTAAAACGGTTTGCGGAAATGGGGTCTGCTCCCAAAAAGCTATGATAGCCGGCAAAATTATCTTTAATGACTAAGGCTGACTTAAAATCTGGCCACCATTCCTGGATAATGTCATGTACATAGGGCGGATCTTCTTCGCAGTTGTCGTAAATTAAATGAGCATATTGGTTTCGAAGATAATCACGACAATATTGAGAAGTCCAAACATGTTCCTTAAAAAGTTCAACCTGAAGCGAAAAATCCAGCAAATTATTTTGCAGACAAAAAGCACGAAAAGCATTGATTAGTTCTTGAACATCAGCGTATACTCTTTTTTGAGATTCTTCACCTACCCAGGATGAAATGAGTTTTTCACCAATTTTAGTATATGGGAAGCCAACTATGGCAGACTTATTAATGTTATCAATCAGCTGACTAAGCAATCGGTTGCGAGATAATCTAACAGTTGAAAAATAACCTTTTTCTAAAAAAGGGTCTAATAAATGACCCATATAATATTGTGATGTTTCAAGGGTGAGAAAAACAGGAGGCTGATATGGCGCGAAAAAACCGGATATATCAGAAAAGTTTAACCAAAAAAGTTCAACCAAACGCCGAACCAAACCACTCATCGTAATAATATCCACCTGTCGATTCAGCGGTTTCGTATGTTGATCAAATTTTTTTTTGTAAGGATTTGCTAAAGACCGTTGCGGTAATAAGATAAGAATGCCACCATCTTCATTGGAACCATTGAGGAGGCTTTCAAAGCGTTGTGTACCCAGCGTAGTTTTACCAGCACCAGCAATGCCATGTAAAAAGAGTTTGTTGTTTGTTATCAATAACTTTTGATGAGTTTCTTTCATTGTTATCATTATAAAGGACTTAGGATGTTTTATGTTTAGATCGAATATTATCGTAGGGTCTTGGTATAATGAAAAGGCAAATATTACATAGGAGAAACTTAATGAGCTCAACACTATCCGCTTTCTTTGAAGCTAAAGGTGTCGCCGTTCTTGGCGCATCAACTAATCCTAAAAAACTCAGTCATGGAATCGTAAAGAACCTTATTAGCCACGGTTACAAAGGAGGCGTTTATCCTGTTAACCCAAATGCAAAAGAATTATTAGGGTTAAAAGTATACCCCTCAATCGCTGAAGTTCCTGATCCTGTTGAATTAGCTGTAGTTGTTCTACCAGTCACCATGATTATGGAAACGATGAAACAAGTAGGGGAACGTGGCATTAAAGCTGCTGTTGTCATCACCGGTGGCTTCAAAGAATTGGGACCTGAAGGTGCCGAAATAGAAAAGCAACTTAAAGCTCTAACAGATTCTTACGGAATGCGAATTGTTGGACCCAACTGTGTGGGTACCATTGGTATGTACTCAGGTTTGAATTCAACTTTCATTAAAGGGATGCCTGATCCTGGTCCGATTGCGTTTATCTCACAATCTGGCGCACTTGGTGGCGGCGTAATTGACTTGGTAGTAGATTCCCATATCAGGTTTTCGCATTTTGCAAGTTTAGGCAATCAGATGGATGTAAATGAAACTGACATGATTGAATATTTTGGTGATGATCCAAATGTAAAAGTGATTGCTGTTTATACTGAAGGTTTGCAGGATGGTGCCAGATTTGTTAAGGTGGCAAGAGAGGTTTCACGCAAGAAACCGATCGTGTTCTTGAAAGCTGGCAAAAACGAAGCCGGAGCCAAAGCAGTTAGCTCCCATACAGGCTCCTTGGCTGGTTCTTATGCTGCTTATCAGGCAGCATTGAAACAGG
>CAZTEP010000084.1:0-6198 GCA_964612325.1 uncultured Anaerolineaceae bacterium | reverse complement strand
GAATGAAATTCTTTATAAAGGAATGACCAAGCCTGCATAATCAGTTTAACAAATTTCGATTCCTTCTCGAATTTAACCACTGCTGATTTAACAAGCAGGGCATTTGGCGCAAGCATGGGATTGCGAAATCCACTTACATTTATTTCTTCTTTGGTAATTTTAATAAGTTCATGTCGCAAGTCATCTGAAAGTACAGAGATATTGGAGTAGACCTTCTCAACCACATCCTTACGGAATTGAGGTTCAAGATAGACATTGAGACCTATCATAGCTTTATATTCTTGGGTCATTTGTCCTCCAGACTTTTCATTTTGCAAAGTGGTTGTGCTTTTTTATGAGAAGCTTAAGTTTTCCAGCACTTTAGAAATCATCATCGATATCTTCGTCATCTTCCTGATCATCCAAGCTGACCCATATATCGTCATCATCATCTTCTTCGTTGATGTCTTCCCACTCTTCCAACTCTTCATCGTCACCCCAATCCACGCCAGCACTTAAATCTTCTGACGGCCTGTAGGTAAGACAACCATTATCAGGGTTTATTTCAATCTGAGCAGCACTACAATAACGCTCATCAAGGAATTCACAATCTAAGTAATAACATCTCACTCTTGGTGGCATTTTTCATCTCCAAAAACGTTTTTACGTTAATCGTTGGCATTTTACCTTATGTCATTCAAACAGTAAAGTTAAATCACTTAACCCGGCGCAACCCGAATAGCTTCGATAACATTAGCTAAATTTTCTAAACGAGCCAAGATTCGACTCAAGGAAGTGATATCAGGAACTTCAAGAACCATATTAACTTTTACAATATGCTGCCTGGATGACATAGAGAAGTCAATAAGTCTGGCTGGTTCACCAACCAATACAGAGGAAATATCAGACATCAACCCTTGACGGTCGTATGCTGTAATTTGAATGGGAATAGGATAGGTCCTTTCAACAGTTCCCCAATCAACTGTAATCAAACGTTCAGCATCCTTCACTCTAAGAACATTCGGGCAATTTGCACGATGAATTGTAACACCTCGACCTCGCGTGATATAACCTATGACCGAATCTCCAGGCATAGGATTACAACATCGCGCCATTTGGGTCAACATGCCAGAGAGACCCATAATTTGAATAGCATCATCTTTTTCTTCACGTTTTGCTTGTTCTACATGAAGCTGGAGTTCACCTAATTTGGCCTGCTTTAATTCACCTAATTTTGTAACAACTCGTGTAATAGGAATATCATCGCAACCCACAGCAACATAAAATTCATCAATATCTTTTTTGTTAAACAGTGTTGCCAACTCAGACAAATTGACATTGTTTATACCCAAGCGTTTAAATTCCTTGTCGATTAATTGCTTGCCATGTGTTAAATTTTGATCCCGATCCTGTTGCTTGAACCATTGTCGTATTTTTGCTTTTGAACGACTTGATTTAACCAGTCCCAAACTAGGATTCAACCAATCCCTACTTGGACCACCACGATTAGCAGTTAATATTTCAACTTGATCGCCTGTTTTTAAGGTGTAGCTAAGTGGAACCAATTTACCGTTAATTTTTGCGCCACGACAACGGTGACCAATTTCGGTATGAACCTGATAAGCAAAGTCAATCGGAGTTGCGCCACTTTGTAATTCGATAACATCTCCAATAGGAGTCAATGCGTAAATATGGTCACGGAAAGTGTCAGTTCTAAAATGCTCCCTAATTTCTTGATCGTCTTCGACTTCCTGGCTCCAGGCTAAAAGATTGCGCATCGCACTTAATTTTGCTTCATAAGCACTCGATACCTGCGCGTCTTTCTCTTTATAACGCCAGTGAGCTGCAACACCATATTCAGCATTTTTATGCATTTTCCAGGTACGAATTTGAATTTCGAGTGGTTTACCATCCTTATAAATAATAGCTGTATGCAAGCTTTGGTAGTTATTTTCTTTCTTGGCAGCAATATAATCATCAAATTCACCAGGGATAGGTTGATAATTCATGTGAATAATGCCTAAAACCTTATAACAGGTTTCAATATCATCCACAATAATACGCAAAGCGCGCAAATCGCGGATAGCATCAAAACTTTTATCTTTATTCCGCATTTTTAGGTAAATAGAATAGATGTGTTTTGGCCGTCCAAAAACAGTTCCTTTTACAGCAGATTTCGAGAGCAAGTCCTCAATTTCATGCATGATATTTTCAATTTCTTCCTGTCGTTTATCGCTTTTAGCTGTAATATGTTCAGCAATTTCACGGTATTTTTCAGGATTGGTATAGCGAAAACCGAGGTCTTCAAGTTCCCACTTTATTTGCCATATGCCTAACCGATTAGCCAATGGCGCATAGACATCTAAAGTATCTTGTGCTATTTTTTTCTGTCTATTGGGTGGCAGAGCATTCAATGTGCGCATATTATGTAACCGGTCAGCAAGTTTAATAATGATGACACGAATGTCATCCCCAATCGCCAGAAGCATTTTTCTTAAGAATTCAGAAAGATTCTCGGTTAATTTCGATTGAGGAACAATTGTTTGGGATTCTATGTTTTGAAAATCAGATTCATGTTGATCTGCGCGAGTGAGTTGGGGCAGAGCGGTAATTTTAGTAACATCTTCAACAAAGCGTCCTACTGTTTCGCCAAAGGCCGAATAAATAAGCTCAGGTTTTGTGTCTGTGTCAATTAACACATCATGTAGAAGACCTGCCACAACCATACTGGGAGAAAATTCCATTTCAAGCAGAATAGCAGCAGTGCCAACGCAATGGCTCAAATAAGGTTGACCATTTGCACGGGTTTGGCCTGCATGCGCAGTTTCCGCAAAATGATAAGCTTGCGTAATCAGCTCAATATCACTTGCTGAATAGCTTGAAGGCGCTTTTGATAAAAGCTGTTGAAGGTACATTTCTATAGAATGATACTACAAATTACATTAATTTTTCCGCGCTTGAATAATCCCGGTTAAGCCGAATGGAATGTAATGAAACCTTCTGTTCTTCAGTTAATGTTTTATTAATTAATCCGGTTAGATACCATCCCATGCCTGCACCTAACATAAACCCCTGACCACATGCGCCAGTTGCTAAAATATAGCCCGGCACGTTTTCTAATTCACCCATGATTGGATTACCGTCAGGGGTCATTGGATAAGTGCCACGCCATGTGCGTCTGACACGTATATTAGCCAAACGTGGCATCGTTTCAATCAATCGTTGTGCTGCATGAGGTAAAAAACCGCTGGTATCGTCGTCATAAAAGCCGTAAATAGAAGGTGATGGCGTTACACAAAAAATAATCTTACCGGATGTATGTTGATAAAAATAAAAATTGCTTGAGCCTGGATGAGCTCGTAAATCTATAATCATCGGGTCAAACATTGGAGCAACGGATTCTGTAATGCCTGCCTCATGGGCATCTGGACGAACAGGTACTTTTACACCCACCATTTCAGCTAATTTTGCTGACCAAGACCCAGCGGCATCAATGATATATTTGCAAGGATAATTTCCTTTTGATGTTACGACAGACTCAACCCCATTTCCGCTTTTATTAATGGCTATTACCTTTTCACCAAACTGAAAAGTAGCACCTGCTTCCACAGCCAGACGATAAAATGAATAATTGACTTTTAATGGTGAAGCATAACCGTCTTCAGGCGCATAGGTTCCACCTAACAATCCGTTAGGGTTTAAGTCGGGTACCAAAGCCAACATATCATCTCGTTCTAACCATTTTATATTGATGTTGATATTAAGGTTCTGTTGAAAAGCGACAATTTCATTTAAACTGTCCTTTGTCGGTTCATCGTAGGCAACAAAACTATATCCGCCCGAACGCCACTCAATGTCATCACCGTGTTCAGCTTCCCAATTGGAAAGAATTTCGATTGATTTTCTGCTAATGTAAATTTTTGCAAGGTTTGTATGGGTTGCTCTCACACCGCCAATCGCGTGCTTATTTGATCCCTGACCATGACTGGCAAGCATATCAAGCACTAAAACTTTATAACCTGATTTTGCAAGATAATATGCAGCCGGCACTCCAACGGAACCCGCGCCAACAATGATGACATCATATGACTTAGAATTATTCATCTTTTTTATTCCTTTTCACCACCTAAATTGGCCAAAACTTTCATTGGAACCTCAACAAAAACAGGGCGGACACTTGTTTCTGCGACTTCATCCAAAGAAACGCCTTCAGCAATAAACAATCGTTTTATCAAGTTCAAACACGTTTTCCCACCACAAGCTCCCATGCTGGCCTTGGTAACGGCTTTAATTTGATTAATATCACGAACACCAGCTCTTATTAAAGCTCGAACTTCGCCAACGGTTACGCGTTCACACCGACATATATATGCATCATCAACCAGGTTTTCAGGGTGCTCAATTTCGGACACAAACGGTTTAGCTGATGAACTTTCAATTATCCTAAACCCAGAAATCTCTGTTGCGATATCAGCTGGCACTTCAACTGTCACCACCAGCGTACCATCACGATAACCAGCGACCTTTCGTTTTTCAGTTACTATAAACTGACCAAGATTGTTGCCTTCTGTACTCGTTACTTCAATTAAACTTCCGACCTGAACCTTTTCAGGGTCTTGTTCATATGGCAGACTAACAAAAGCTTTTCCATTTTGTTTTCGAAAATCTACCAGACTGATTGCCAAACCCGGACATACCGCCACACACCGTGCACACCCAATACATTGCGCATCTGCAGTTTTTTCGTAATTCGGCAAATGCCTGATATCCGTTTTATCAACGTGAATTAAATTTTTTGGGCATACCGTTGAGCAGGGATTACAAGGTATTTCCTGGCTACAATGCATGACCGGATACATGCCCTCCTGTGGAAAATCCTTACGCAATTTCACTGTCGCACCAGGTCTTGAACTAAGCACATCTTCAAGTTTTTTCCATTCGGAGGTATCTCTGTCAGTTTCAACTCCTAACTCTTTTGCAATATTAATACCAGCAACCTTGCCCGAGAAAATAGCTGCACTGGCCTCTGCAATAGATTCGGCATCACCAGCAGCAAAGACGTTCAATCCCAAAGCTTTGCCTTTTCGGTAAAACTCGTCCACAGGGTCAAGTCCTACCGCAATAAGCACTGTATCACAATCATATAATTGTTCGGTACCTTTTATCGGTTTAAAACGGTTATCAACTTGAGCAATGACAACTTGCTCAACACGTTCCTTGCCAATCGCTTTTAAAACGGTATGAGAGGTGTAAATAGGCACACCTGACCGCTTTAGTTTGTCCATATGCACTTTGTAGCCACCACATTGAGGTGCGGCTTCAACCAATCCAGCAACATGAATACCCGCTTGAATAGCATGATAGGCTGCAATCAAACCTACATTTCCACCGCCAATTACAAAAAGATTATTACAGGGTTTTACAAGGTCACGGTTAACCAATGTTTGAAAAGCGCCAGCGCCATAAATACCAGGCAAGGTATTGCCAGGAAAAGTAAGGCTTTTTTCACGCGCACCGGTAGCCACTAAGAGAACTTTGTGTTTTACTAATTCGTATCGAGAGGCATCCCTAAAAACACCTACCGTATGATCTTCGAAGATACCAACTGCAATCGCATTGAGCCAAATCTTGACTGATGGCAGGTCACGAACTTTTGTTTCGAGTTTTTTTGCAATTTCAATACCCCTGCTTCCAGCAAAAACAGCCTCACTTGAACCAAAAAATCGGTGTGTTTGCAAAACAAGTTTGCCACCCAAACGGTTTTTATCATCTATCAAAAGACAATCAACACCTAACTGGCCCAATTCTATGGCTGCAGAAAGTCCTGCAGGCCCAGCACCTATAATCAGTACATCGGTTTCATATATCGGTGTATTAGGTTCAACAAATGTTTGATTTGTTGATGTTTGGGGAAGGGTAGGGAGACCTTCTGCCGGCTGAACACGCATACCCGCTTTAATCGGCGTCATACACGATTTCACTGGCACATCATTAGCAATAACCAAACACTGTGAACATTGACCATTTGCGCAAAATATACCCTGCGCGCTATTGTCTTTTGGGTGATGGCTAAAAAGATTTATGCCATTTGCCATCAATGCAGACGAAATCATTTCATTTGGTCTGGCAAAAAGCGTTTTTGATTGCCAATAAAATGGGACTGTTGCTTCTTCACTTGTATCTAAAATAGGGTGGGACTTAACTCGAAATTCAGTCATC
>CAZTEP010000083.1:0-6200 GCA_964612325.1 uncultured Anaerolineaceae bacterium | reverse complement strand
GCTACATCCCTTTGGGCATCGTCTTTTTGCTCATCATCGCGATTCTAAGCTTTTCCTTTTTCGTGCCAAAAGCACATATGTTTAAGTGGATGGCATTCGGACTGTCAGCCTGGCTCTTGTTTTCTATCTTCCCGATTTTATATACCGTCTACAATGGTTTCACCAATTACGGCGATGGCCACCTCATTTCCAAAGAGCAAGCCATCCAGCAAATTGAAGCTGAAACCTTCTTGCCACCAGACAGTCGCACCTTTGTGAGCTGGATTGCATATAGAGGCTCGGATAATGACTACATGCTTTGGATTAAAGATGATGCCGGTGAGACGATGATGGCGCGCATGGTAAACAGTCGCGAAGATGTGAAAACGTTTGATGTTGTTTCAGGCGTAAATGGCATCGGTGACATTGATGCTGACGGTGCACCACTTACAATAGAAGGTTACCAGCGGTTGTGTGGTATCGCTGCTTCAACAGATGCCAATCTAACTAAGTATCGCTTTGGCGAAGAAGAAGCGCCCATTTTCATTCGGCCTGATCTTACTGTTGGTCAATTCCTACAGCTATATGTTTACGATCACGCCACAAACACCTTTACCAATCAAAAAACCGGCATGGTTTATGAAGACGTAAAAGGCACCTGGACCAGCAGTACCAACCAAAAGCTCATTCCCGGTTATACAGCCGGTGTGAAGTTTGATAATTTTGTGCAGTTCGTAAAAAGTCCTGGGATGCGTGGGCCATTAGTAACCATCGTGGTATGGAACTTCGCATTTGCAGGATTAAGTCTTTTATTCACCTTTTCACTGGGTCTGTTGATTTCCATTATTTTTAGCGGCCCAAAAGTGAGAGGGAAAAAGCTCCTGCGAAGCTTACTCATTATCCCATACACCATTCCAAGCCTGATTACCATTTTAATTTGGCGTGCCATGTTCAACCAGGAAATGGGCATCATCAACAAAATGTTGCTTGAAGTTTTGAATATCGCGCCAAAATGGTACACCAACCCTTGGTTGGCACGTGCCGCGTTATTACTGGTAAACACCTGGTTAGGTTATCCCTATTGGATGTTGGTGACCAGTGGTGCGCTGCAAGGCATTCCCGGTGATGTTTATGAAGCCGCGCAAATTGATGGCGCCAATGCCTGGCAACGTTTCATTAAAATCACCTTGCCTCTTCTGTTAGTAAGTGTAGGCCCATTGATGATTGCCTCGTTTATTTTCAACTTCAACAACTTCAATCTGATTTACGCCTTCATCGGAGGTGGTCCTCCTATCCCAACCGCAACCACCGCCGCCGGTTACACGGATATTATCATCAGTTACGTTTACAATCTGGCCTTTGCCAGCGGACGTGGCGCGCAGTATGGCTATGCCTCCGCAATTTCCCTGGTCCTGTTCGTCCTGATTGCGTTCATGTCATTGATTCAGTTCCGCTTTACCAATATGTGGGAGGAGACGAGTGAAAATGTCTAAGAAACCAATAAGCATGAAAACCGCAGAGATCATCGGCACTGTTTTGCGCGTCCTTTTAGCAATTGTGCTGGTAGCTTTTAGCATTTTCCCGGTCTTGTGGATTGTCTCAGCTGCTATTAATCCAGTCAATGACCTGGCAAATCAACAACTTATCCCCCAAAACGCGACGTTTGATAACTTCAGAAAATTGGTAAACAATCCTATCTTCCCCTTCTTCACCTGGATGAAAAACTCCATTTTCATTTCGGTGGTCTCAACAGTGCTGACTTTAGCGTTAACCACATTAGCCGCCTATGCTTTCTCGCGTTTCCGCTTTAAAGGACGCCAAGGCATGCTCAAGGCCATTTTGTTGGTGCAGAGTTTTCCGAACCTGTTAGCCGTTGTCGCGCTCTACTCTATCATCAAGCAAATTGGCGACTTGCCTGTTGTGGGTAATTTCCTGGGATTGAACAGCCACTGGGGGTTAATTTTGGTCTATCTGGGTGGCGCAATGGGTATGAACATCTGGCTGATGAAAGGCTATATGGACACCATCCCACGTGATATTGACGAATCCGCCAAAGTAGATGGTGCCACAGACTGGCAAATCTTCAGTCAACTCTTGTTACCCCTTTTGCGCCCCATTCTGGTAGTGATAAGCATTCTGAGTTTCATTGGCACTTATGGCGAATTCTTACTGGCACGCACCCTATTAACCACCGGTGAAAAACAAACCGTGATGGTAGGTCTGCAAATCTTTACTGCCGGTCAATACACCAAAAACTGGGGTGTCTTTGCCGCTGGCGCGCTGATTGCCGCTCTGCCAATTATGATTATCTATCTGGTGTTACAAGACCAAATTGTGAGTGGTCTTACAGCCGGCTCTGTGAAAGGGTAGCTTAATATCCCAATCTAACCCATTAATCGTTTTGTTAACAAGCCTGTTTTTTACAGGCTTGTTTTTTTGGCAAATCTTCTGGCACTCAAATTGCACCTTTCTTTAAAGTAGCTCCTCAGGAATCAGCTGAGCTATGATGGCTTTAAGTCAGAACGGAGTATGATGACGCGCGCTTTTGGAATAGACATCAGTAAATGGCAGTCCAATGCCGAAGGAAAAGGCAGAATGGACTTTAACGCGCTTAAAAAACACCCCGAAAAGATTCGCTTTATTGCTGCACGCGCCGGCATTAGCCATGATTATGTTGACCCGCTTTTCGATTACTATTGGCGGGAGATGAAACGCCTCAGAGTTGCACGGATTGCCTATCATGTAGTTCACTTCACAGAAGATGCCCAAAAGCAAATGGATGCATTTTTTAGCATTTTGCGCTTCAAAACAAATTGGTCACGTGACCGTCTAACCCTTTGTCTTTTGGTTGACGGTGGAGTCGATCGACAAACCATTACAAACATCACCCGCAATTGCGTTGAGATTTGCCAAAAACGAAGTGGCAGATATCCTATTCTGTATTCAAAACCACATTGGGTCAACACATTTCTTGACCTTTCAGCCTTACCAACCCTGGATTGGTGGATTGCTGATTACCTCAAACCGCAAGCCTTTCCTCATTACACGCCTGAGCATCCCGGGCCACCCCGCTTGCCACAAGGCATAAGCGACTACCTCATCCACCAAACAACCGAAAAAGGGGAAAGTATTGGCGCGAACAGTTTCTATATGAACTACAACCGTTGGAATGGTGACGCGGAAGATGTGGCGCGTTATTTCAGCGCTAATGGTGGCCGGGTAGCGAGCAAAATATCCAAAAACACCGAGAATGCAGGTTTGTTTCAGGCGATGTGTGTTGTTAGCACGCTTTACAAACGAATTGGACCCAGTCAATCAGACAGAGTAACAGGCACCCTCGGATTGGGAGACATGGTCACAGTATATGAAGAAAAAGATGGCTGGTATCGCATCCATCCAAGTGACTCGGTTTGGTGTGAAGGTAAGACAAACCTGCTACGTCGATTAACGCAAAGGGGAGCGAAAATCACTTCTCTTTTCAAAGCACGTTGTATCGTTCTCGCACTTTATAAGCGCTCTGGTCCCGGTAAAGAACACCGCGTCCTGGGAAATTTGGTGCGTGGTCAAATCGTTGAGGTTTTTGAGGAACGACAAGGATGGTTCCGTATCGCGCCAAGTGCTGATGTATGGGTGAATGGCGGAGCACAATATTTGCAAAGAATTCAGTACGAATGAATTTGCTAATTCGCTGCTTTGTAATTTAACACATATGCAATTTTCGGTTACTTCACCCTATCGCCCCAGAAAGCCAGTATGCTATTTTTTACATATCTGTTCATGATTCGATAATGAAGATTAAACAGAGTTGCCAAATGGGATTATAAAAATATTCCTTATTTTAAAAACAAAAAGTCCAGACGAATACCTGGACTTTTCATCTAATCAAGCTTCAAACTAATATGATGGGTTTGAGTGGGAAATCTCAATATCCTTCACGCAAATATATTTCGGTATTGCCAAAGCCTCCGGATTGCGACGGCTATAGGTACTGGAAACGTTATAAATGGTCTCTCTCGCGCTCATCCATTCCACACGCTCGCCAAACATATCGGTAAACTTTTGGGTCAGGCGCACGTTATAAGGCACCTGCACACTGCCATCCGCCTTCAGATACAAAGCACCAAAGCGCGATGAGCCGGTAAAGATTCCCTCGCTGGGGTTAACCACATTCATGTAGTGGATATAGGGAATGTAGAGAATGTCTTCATCGCGTGGTAATTCAAGCAGTTCCTTCAAACTTGCCACAGGTTTATCACCAACGCTAACCACCAGGTTGTAATGAGGCACGCTGTGACCGGTTGGCTCCTTGTTATACTCATCCGCTGCGTCCTGTCCCCAGGCAAAGCCTTTAAAGACACCTTCTTCAACAAAACTGAAGGGCTGGCGAAGTAAGCCATTGGTATCCGCCATCAGACAAAACACATCAGGACGGTTGGGGTCATCGACAATGGTCAGTTTTGGTGAGAAGATTTGCTGACCAAAAGATTCTGGCGACAAGAAAGAGTAACCCATCTTCAGCATGTTACCACCCATAGCATAGCCTACCATCATGGCCATCACCTCACCAATGGCGGCAGGACCAAAGACTACTTTGTAGTTACCCACCGGCAATTGCACTGCCTCAGCTTCCTTGTAATACTTCAACAAGAGAGCTAATTGTTCGTGCATACCTTGAGGGTCAAGGTCGCTTTTTCGTTGAGCGCTTTGCTCTGCGTTGACTTCCCATTTCAGGCTCAAAGAACTCAAAACGACCAGGATTTGCGCATCAGTACTTGCGAAATATTGCACGTGCTCAGTTTCAGTGCTGATTTGAGCATTAATCGTTGTGCCATCTGCAAAGTTACCCGAAAGTTTAACATCCTCATCTTCCAAATGACCCGCGACAGCGTTAAAGTACGCCAATCGCTCAGCGTTGGTCAGCTTTGCCAGCCTGGCGCAATAAGCACGCTCATCACAAATATCCTGATGATACACCGGGAAAGTGGGTTCATAGCTCAAAGGCATGGCATGTTTAACCATTTCGCCCACGGTGTCAATCGCGTTTTTAATACTTTCAATATCATTAGGGTCAGCAATCATTTGGAATACCGCACGCTGTCTGCCATCAAAAGCGACGAGATCAAGACGGGTAAGGCGCTCGTTGGTATTAAGCGAAATTGCCGAGTTGGCAAAGCGCATCAGATAGCTGTCTTCCTGATGATATTCAATCGCCAAACGAATACCTTTTGAAATCGCATAATCACGTAAAGTTTTCAGTAATTCAATTACTTTGCTTTTCATCTTAATCTCCTACGGTAACATCATCAAATTTACAAATCGGCACGCCGTGTCCCAGTTCCATAATCTGGCTGGGTTGGCCCTTGCCACAGTTATCCACATAGGTCACATGCCAGGTGCTTTCATCACCAACCGCGCTAAGCGAATTGTAGAACGGCACTGTTTCGCCCCGATAAGTGGGATTTTTGACAACATGGGTGCGCTTGCCATCTTCGACCATCCATCCAATATGATTAGCGAAGTGGAATTGTTCGCGGTTGGAACCGATTGACCAGCTTTTATCACCATCAAGAATGATGCCACGTTCGGTATTGGCAATGATGTCTTCCAAATTGCCGTCTGTACCAGGGTCAACATTGATGTTGGTCATGCGCTCAATCGGCACGCGATAGAAACTGCTGGCGCGATTGGCTCCACTTGAACCTTCAAAGATAATTTTTCGCGCGGTAGCATTGGCTTCTTCCACCATTTGGCGACCGGTAATCGCGCCGACCAAAATACCTTTGTCAATGAGCAAATTATCTTGCGCGGGAACACCATCATCATCGTAGCCAAAGCTACCTGGCGTGTTTGGCTCGGTGGCATTGGCACGAACGGTAAGTTTTTCAGAACCATATCGCAGATGGCCAAAGTCCTCAAGGCGCACAAAAGACCCGCCCGCAAATGAGAGCTCATAGCCCAATATGCGGTCAAGCTCCAGGGGATGGCCGATGGTTTCGTGTACTTGCAGGAACATGATATCGGGCATGAGAATAACGCTCATCTTGCCTTTTGGACAGTTTGGAGCCACAAGTACTTCGTTAAGCTCTTTGACAACACGCTCAGCATTGCCAAAAAAATCTGCTGCCGCAATTGATTCCCAGCCACGGGTCATACCCGTGCGTCCGGGGGCATAACCACGGGATTGCATCCCACCATCTTTATCTATACCTATCACCTGAATT
>CAZTEP010000082.1:0-6277 GCA_964612325.1 uncultured Anaerolineaceae bacterium | reverse complement strand
GTGCTTCTTCCCCGAGGTTGAAAAAGACCTTGAAAGAATTACTCATGCCTTGGAACTTGCTGAAATTGAAGTTTGCTCAGACAACGCGCCTTTAGAAGAACCAAGCGACGATGAAGTCTCGGAAATTGCCGATTATGATGAACCCACAGCCGACGACCTCGCCAATATCGAAACCAGTGACACAATTGGCTTGTACCTAAAAGAAGTCAGTCGCGTTGATTTGCTTGACAGTATCGAAGAAGAGGTTCAGCTCGCTAAGCGCATGGAAAGGGGTCGCGAAGCGCGCAAAGAATTAGCCAGCCGTCAACACAGTGAAAAACGACGACGCGAACTCCAGGCCATTATTGAAGATGGTGATGACGCGGTTAACCACCTCATTACCGCCAACTCTCGTTTGGTTATCAGTGTAGCCAAAAAATACAATAACCGTGGTGTTCCCTTTTTGGATTTGATTCAGGAAGGCAATATCGGTCTCATTCGTGCCACCAAAAAATTTGAATACCAACGTGGCCATAAGTTCAGCACCTATGCAACCTGGTGGATTCGTCAAGCGGTTACGCGCGCGATTGCCGATCAGGGGCGTACGATTCGGGTGCCTGTGCACATGGGTGACCAAATTAATAAGCTGCTTCGGGTTCAACATCAACTGACCCAAAAATTTGGCCGTGACCCTTCGACCGACGAACTCGCCGAAGCGCTTGAAGTAACACCCAAAAAAGTTGAAAACATGCAACAGGTTTCAAGACGACCCCTTTCTCTCGAAACGCCTACCGATGACGAAGATGATTCTGTCCTGGGTGACTTTATAGAAGATCAAGAATCACCACCACCAGACGAAGAAGCCACCCAAAACTTGCTTAAAGCCCATTTAGAAGAAGTGCTTAACGAATTGCCTCCCAGAGAAGTACGCATTTTACAACTGCGCTATGGTCTCTTGGATGGCCAGGCTTACACCCTTGAAGAGGTCGGCCGCAAAATGGGTGTTACCCGCGAACGTGTACGTCAAATTGAAGCGCAAGCCTTAAACCGTCTGCGCCATCCGGTATTTCGTCGAAAACTACGCGATTACCTTGGAGACTAAGCGCCATGGCTGATGACAAGCTGAGCCAAGATACTCAACCACTCAAAACAGCAGGAATTAATGATGAACTCACCAAAGAAAAACTGAGTTCAACTCTGCCTGCCTGGATTTTGGATTGGGCCAGCTCTGAAGATTCCAATGGTCCAAAAGAAGAACCGAAACCCATCTTTAATGATGAAGATGCTGATTTTGAAGCACCTCAACTTGAGCCTCATTCAGGGTGGGCTACCAGCGAAACACCATTGCCTGCCTCTCCTCAAGACCCCATACAGGAATTAGACACTTACCTTTATGAAACCCGTCTTGAGGAAGCTTTAAAGCTCATCGAACATCATCAAAATAACCCTGAATTTCGAATATTTGCCAGTAAAACCATCCGAAAACATCTTAACCTAAAAAAAGAACTTGCCCCACTCTGGGATATCTATAAGATATTAAACAAAGGATAGATTGGAAAACAAATGGAAAAAACTCTCGTACTTATCAAACCCGATGGCGTACAGCGTGGCCTCATCGGTAAAATCATAACCCGCTTTGAAGACCGCGGCTTACGCCTCATTGGCGCAAAATTCTTGTTAGTCCCTGAAGAACTCGCGAAAAAACACTACGCCGTACACGAAGGTAAACACTTTTACGAACGCCTCATTGACTTCATCACCTCCGCGCCCGTCATGGCTATGGTATGGGAAGGTCCCGATGCCATCGCCGCTATCCGCCAAACGGTAGGCAAAACCCGCGGTACCGAAGCCAACCCAGGCACCATACGTCATGATTATGGTATTCAAGCCCAATTCAATTTAGTGCATGCCTCCGATTCTGTTGAAAATGGACTTGCAGAAATAGCACTCTGGTTCAAACCAGAAGAACTCGTACACTGGAAACGTATTTCAGAAGATTGGATGTTCGAATGAGCTACAACGACATGCAAATTGTCTATAATGTTCAGGGCCGTCTAATGGGTGAAACAATACGCGCCTTTCTTGAAGCGCAAGGCATTAACGCCATCATTGAACAGGATGCCTTAGGTCCAATTTACGGACTAACCACCGGCGATTTAGGTGAAGTAAGAATTTTGGTTCCTCAATCACAGCTTGAAGAAGCAAAATCTTTATTAAAAGCCATGGAAGCCGGTGAATTTGAAGGAATAGATACTATAGACCCTGAAACGCCAAACGAGACCGAAGACAATTAACCTTCATCTCGCTAATGGAACAATCAAAATCAAATGAGATAAAACTTCTGCTCATTTATAGCGGGTTTGTTGTTCTGTTTTACTTAATCCTGCTTTTTTTTGGAGCGAGTATTTCAGTAAGAGCAATCCTCATGCTTTTCTATGGCATTATCCTGTTGGCAGAGAAACAATGGCACGTCCTTAGGCATTTCTTTGAGCTTAAATTATCTCATCTAATCTACCTTATTCCGGTTGGTTTGGAATTTGCCATAGCAATAATCATGCGTGCGATTATCACACCTGCAAGCATCCCAGTAACCCCAACTAACAGTCTCAGAACTATTCCGCTTAAAGATATCCTCCATAATATCTTTTATCAAACACTTTTAGCACTCAACGAAGAATTCATTTCGCGTTTTGTTTTCTTTGTCATTTTTTTGTTAGTTTTACGCCTGTTAAAAGTCCAAAATTTAGAAAAAAAGCATCCTCAATTATTTATCTGCCTTTCTGCCCTCACTTTTGCATTGATGCATATCACGACATATATCGGTCAAACAAATTTCATCTGCACTAACAAACAATGTGAATCATGGTTTCTCTCTTCAGCTTTGGTTTCAGCCTTTGCTATCGGTTTTTACCTCAATGCTGTATTTCTCAAAACGCGCAGCTTAGCTATCATTACCATCATCCATACTCTTATCAATTTTTGCAGGTCATGGTTTACAGTCCTTTCGCTTGGGAACATAAACGCCTTTTTAATAAGCCTGAATTTTTTCAGCCTGATTTATTTCTTATCCGGATTAATCATCATAAGACAAGGATTCAACCTAAAAAAATTAGAAAAAATTTCTGCGAACATCTGATATCCACCCAAAAGCAAACCCTAAAAACTTTTCAAACCCGTGGCAAGCTGATTTGACAAGCTTCGCGCGATGGTTGATAATTTTCGCATGAAAACAAAGCGTCCTTTTATTTTTTTATCCCTTTTATTATGCCTTTCTCTCAGCCTCAGTGCGTGCCAGTTTATCTTACCCAGTCCCCAGCCCACACCCACACCCACCAGTGCCTTATTACCCACGCCCACACCCACCGAAGCCCTACCGGTTATCATCGAAGATACGCCAGAAGCAGAAGTTCGTTTTCCAAAAGCTGATCTCGCGCTTTCTTTCGGAGATTACCGTGAAGCGCTCAAACTCTACAGCAACCCCCCGCCGGCTAATACCGAGGACTACAAAGCGGCCGCTCTGTTTGGCCAGGCTTTAAGCTACTTCAAATCCGAAGACCTCCAAAACGCCAGAAAAAGCCTCGATACCCTCATGGAAAACTTTCCCCAAACAAAATCCGCCATACGCGCGAACTTCCTCCTGGGGCAAATTTCCGCCGAAGAAGAAGAATTAGAAGACGCTATCCACTTTTACACAACATACATTAACAAACAGCCTGATATCCTCGTAGCTGAAACCTGGAACCGCATCGGAGATGCCCAAACTGCTCTTAAAAACTATGATGCCGCCTTAAATGCCTATATCACCGCCTGGCAAGCACCCTCCCTAACCAACAATGTCAGCATAGGCATGAAAGTCGCCAGGACCTACACCTTGACGGGTCAAAGCGAACAAGCCCTTCAAACCTACAACCAACTCTACGAACAAGCTTCAGATATCAACACGAAAGCAGCCATAAATTTGTACAGAGGCAATATAGAAATCCAACGCGGAAACACAATAGAAGGCTATGCCTTCTTCCAGGAGAATGTCAACACCTACACAGCCACATATGATGCTTACAGTGCCCTGGTCGCGCTCATCGACGCGGAACAACCTGTCAGTGAGCTTCAACGCGGCATCATCAACTACAACGTCGGTCAAAACAATCTGGCTATCGAAGCTTTTGACCGCTATCTCGAGTCAGATGGCCTCCAAAAAGATGTCGCCCTCTACTACAAAGCGCTTGCCACCCGAGCCTACGGTCTCACTAAAATGAGCCAGAAATCAGAGGAACGTCTAACAGCCAATCGCACCGGTGGCACGTCTTATGATAAAGAAGCCATCGCGCTTTGGACCGAAGTCATCAATGACTACCCTCAAAGCGAACACCATTTAGCCTCCATTGAAGCCATCATCCACACCCAAAACGCCTATATGGGTCAAATTCGCCTGGCCGCTGAAAGTGCCATTGGCTATGCCAGTATGCCCTATGGTGAACCTTACGCGCCCGGCTTGCTCTACACCGCCGTCACCTACTACCTTCTCGACAACCAAATCGAAAAAGCTGCCGACACATGGACCAATATCGGCATCGCCTACCCTGCCTCCGCGCAAGCCTTCAATGCTCTCTTTTTCGGTGGCGCGTTATACTATCAACTCGAACAATACGATAAAGCGCTTGACAGTTTCAACCGCGCCCTGCTCATAGCCGAATATCCCCTCGAGATCGCCGGCTCTCATCTATGGATTGGAAAGTCCAACCTCGCCTTAGGCTACCCTGAAAACGCGAGAGCCAATTGGCAAAATGCGGTTGATGCCGACCCGATGGGATATTATGGCATTCGCGCTCAGGAATTAATCGACGGCAGAGCGCCCTTCCAGGAAAAAGAAGCCATCCAACTCAGCATCAACCTGGATAATGAACGTATCCTGGCCGCTGACTGGCTCAAACACGCCTTTAGCCTGCCATCTGAGATTAATCTGGATTACAGCTCCCAGCTCGCCAACGACCCACGCTTTATCCGGGGCATGGAATACAACCGCTTGGGCCTTTATCAGGAAGCAAACCTCGAATTTGAATCCCTGCGCCAGGATCATGCCACCGACCCGGCGAACACATTCCGTTTGATGAAGCTGTTTTTGGATTATTACTACTACAAATCCGCCATTGAGTGCGCCCGCGGCCTTCGGCAGATAGCCGGCTACAGCGATACACCCATCGCCAGCACCCTGCCAGCTTATATCGCCTATGTTGAATACGGTGCCTATTACCTCCCCTGGATTGAGGCCAAAGCCATCAAATACAAACTTTCACCGCTCATGCTCTTAAGCCTTATTTACCAGGAAAGCCGTTTTGGCACCCAAGCCATCAGCACCGCTGGCGCGCGGGGCTTGATGCAAGTTATGCCCACCACAGCCGAACAAATCGCCAGTGAAACCGGTTTTTTGACGGATTTTAGCCCCTCAGACCTCGATGTGCCTTATTACAACTTAGAACTTGGCTCTAACCATTTAGCCCGTCAATTTTACATTTTTGACGGTGACCCATACCTAGCATTGGCATGTTACAACGCGGGATATTTTCGTATTTCCGAATGGCAGAAACTCAATAAAAATCAAGACAGAGATCTTTTTCTCAGTTTAATCAGAATCCTTGAAACACGGGTTTACCTTCGTCGCCTTGTTGAAATCCACCATTATTATCGTTTGATTTACAGTAACTAAACATCTTCCCGGTCTCCTGACCGAGATAGGTTCCAGCCATCCACGCGGTCTCCAGACCGTAGGGGCAGAAAACATGTGTTAATAGCTAACTTTTATGGGTAAACAAGGCTTTCATCGCGCGGTGTGGACACCGACGACATGCACCCCTACACATCCCCTCGGTCTCCAGACCGTAGGGGCAGAAGACATGTGTTAATAGCTAACTTTTATGGTTAAACAAGGTTTTCGTCGCACGGTGTGGACACCGACGACATATTTTTAAAAAAAGGCGAGCCATTTCGGACTCGCCTTTCGTTTAGCTTAGGTTTTTAGCCAAATTAGCCGTGCTTCAACTGCGCGTGGGCAGCAGCCAGGCGAGCCAATGGCACACGGAAGGGTGAACAGCTCACATAGTTGTTACCAATCAAGTGACACCATTCAATGGATGCCGGGTCACCACCGTGTTCACCACAGATACCAACCTCAAGTTCAGGTCGAACAGCGCGGCCTTTATCAACAGCAATCTTCATCAGCGCGCCAACACCCTTGCGATCCAACGACTGGAAGGGGTTCTTGGGCAGAATACCTTTTTCAACATATTCAGCCAGGAAGGTG
>CAZTEP010000081.1:0-6302 GCA_964612325.1 uncultured Anaerolineaceae bacterium | reverse complement strand
CACCTGCTTGCGGAGCAGACGGTTGCGTGTTCGAATCACGCCGAGAGCATTTTTTGTTTTTAATACAATCTCAACAAGGCATTTTATTCTCAACCGCAGTTCCTTTATCAGATTTATAGCCTGTCTGAATAAAGAAAAAAAGAGTCAGCTTTCACTTATCCAGTGTTAGGTTGTTAGTAAATGTTTCACATGAAACATCTGTAGTTCTTATCTGTCCTGTTTTTGCATTAGGTGATTGATTTTCTTGTGGTTTTTCTCTTATTTTATTAAATAGGGTGTGTTATTGACTATGTATTTATAATCACATTGTTATGAAGAGTATATGTATATTGTCTTAGCCCTTCTAAGAGAGGTTTTGTGGTAAAGCATTAATATTCGTGGGGGTTTTTTATGGCTTATCTTCGTTTTTGATAAGTTTGTGCGAATTAATAGTATTTAAGATAAAATAGAGACACTTTTATATTTCATTTTATAATAAGCTAAAACAAGGTCACATATGAAATTAATTGAAGTTAATACTTACGAAGAACTTAGTTTACAAGCGGCAAATATTGTCGCAAATCAAATAAACCGTAAACCACGCAGTGTGCTTGGCCTTGCAACAGGATCAACGCCTTTGGGTTGTTACCAGGAGTTGGTACGCTTGTATCAAAACGGCGAACTTGATTTTAGCGAAGTTACCACTTTTAATCTTGATGAATATTATGGCTTAGGTCCTGAAGACCACAATAGTTATCGCTATTATATGGACCACTTCTTTTTTGATCATATCAACATCAAAAAATCAGCTACGCATATCCCACAAGGGATTCCCCAGGATGTTCTCGCTGAATGTCAAGCCTATGACGCGCTTGCCAGCCAAATGGGAGGGATGGATTTGCAAATCCTGGGTTTAGGAACAACCGGTCATATCGCGTTTAATGAACCTGATTCAACCTTTCACCCTTTCACACGCTTGGTTAATCTTGACGAATCGACTATTCAAGCCAATGGTCACTATTTTAAGCACAAAAATGATATTCCCAGACAAGCTCTTACCGTTGGTATGCGTTTTATTCTCAACAGTCGGTTAATTCTTTTACTTGCCAGCTCAGAGAAAAAAGCCATGGCACTTGAAAGAACGCTCAAAGGACCAGTTGACCCATTAGTTCCAGCTTCAATACTACAACTGCACCCAAACGTTATCATCATCGCGGATGATCTTGCCCGTTCAATGCTATAGTTTGTTTTTATTATAATTATTAACTCTTTTTGTTTTATTAGAAATAATAAAAGCGAAAGACTTCCTTTTTATATGTCTTCTTGAGTTTCACTATCAAAAGTTTTTTGCAAGATGAGCCTTTGAAGAGTTTCTCCTCTTACAGGGGTGAAACCAAGCTGTTCATATTTAGTTGAATAGCCTATATACGCTTCATCAAAGCTCTTAAGCATTGGATTTCGACTGGTAGCCACATCATCCAAAGGCGCGACCCGCACATGACTTGCACCATTTGCCTTTGACCACGTCAGCGCCTCTTCCACTAACAACCTAAATATTCTGGCATATTCTGAAAAAGGACCTAATTTCAATTGCTTGATATGCCAAATCTGACCACCGGTCTGCTCCTCACTTATCACTGAGCGTGATGGTCCGATTTCAATTGCACCGACAATCTCACGTTCGTGCTTCAACAACAACCCTGTTTTCAAATCAAAATCAGCCGCAACTTGAGGGTTTGGGTCAGTATCCATAAAAACCTTTTCAAACCGAGCTGCTTCATTGTGACGTACGTCCGCAGCAATATTAGAATCAATCTCTCCCAACATAAACACCAAATCGGCATATTCATCTCCGGTTTTAGGTGAATAAACAGTGAAGTCCTCTGGCATGATGCGGTTTGCATCACCTGTTTTTGTGTAAAGACTATCGTCATACTCTTGAAATTCAATTGGCAGAGGCAACCTGAAAAGATTACAGATGTACTTGAGATCCTGAAGCGTTTTTTGGTTAATTTCCTTATCAGTGTAAGAGTCAACTAACCATTCTGGCGCAAGACAACTAACCTTTAAGTGACCAATTTTTCCCTGACCGGTTAAGGAGTTACTTGGAAACCGAGACCCGCTCATGATGCGTCCTTTGTCATCTCGCGAATAGGCATGAATTTCGATTTGGTGTCCAGCACCATTATCTAATAAATAGCGGGCATCGTCTTTGTTAGCCTCAGCTACCAAACCGTAGCCAATGCGACTTAATATCCCCAAAAAGCGCATTAAATAGCTGCGATTAATGGCAATGTCTAAATCATTATGGGGACGTGTTTGCCAGCCCAAAAGAGCGTCAACTGCCCAACCACCGGCAATAACCATAGGAATACTGGCAATATCAGCGAGTTCTAAAATACGCACAACTTCTTCCTGATCCATATCAAGCGTTGGGGATGGTTTTCGGCGTGGAAACTCGTTTAAAACTGTTTGCAAGGGATGGTTCTGGAGGGGATTGATATCGCTCATAATAAGCTCCTTCTTCTTTTAACAATTGTACCTTCCAAAACTAAAACTGTATAGTTTTAAGAGTATTTATATAAAAAGCCTCGCGAAAACGAGGCTTTTTGTTTATTCTGGAGAGCTTTTACTTGCTTAGAAGTGGGATATAGATTGCATGAGGAGGTGTTGCGAGTTGCTCTACCAATATATCAATTTCAACACTGGCAAAAGAGTCGCTCGCAGTATCTTTCACAAGTAATGTTGCGCGGTTATTCCCTTTTCGCAAAGTGAAAGTGTTAATTTTCAGTGAGATTAATCCCGGACCAACACCTTCCACAACGTCAACATCGAGCCAAGATCTATTCGTTTCGATTTCCCAATTAAGATCAGCACTTGCATCAACTTGGATTGTTTGCAAAGGTATGTCTGTTGTGTTATCCGGAATTGTTAGTGTTATACGTGTGGGATTTACAGTAATCGTAGGTTCTACTTCAATCCTGGTCGCTTCTGCGGCATTTGCTTGTAAGAAAAGGCCGCCTTTTGTGGATTCAAAGTCGACTAACGCATAAGCGCTAACATTATTCCAATCGGTGATATTACGTAATGGAACTGATATGTAATAGGTACCTGTTTCCTGGTCTGCCAAGCTGGGAATAAGAGTCATTCCTTCGCCGCGTGAGGCATGATGTGTTGTGTTGGTTTCTTCGTATTGGATTCCTGTTTCTTTTACAAAAGCATATACTCTGGCGATATTTGCCTGGCTAAAGTGAACACCGCTTAAGTTTTGAACTGTAACTTTAAAGTAGGCCGTTTCACCATCTACCCAATATTGGGCATTGATATCCGCGAGAGCTTCCTGAGCGATGCCATATTCCACCATTGCTGTGTATTTTTCGACAGCTTCATCATGTGTTTCTGCACCACGGGAATACTTTTGACCACTGTCAACCATTGCCCAGGTTAAACCCCAACCAGGTTCGGTTCGTTCAATAACTTCATACCTGTAAAGTACTGGGTTAGGAATACCATAATCCATGGTGTAGTCAACAAATACAATATTTCTTTCTGCGTAGTCTATAGCTAATTGATCAATCACCGGACCGGAGATTGCACAATGCCATCAATTAGGAGCGCCGAATGATTCAAACACCGCGAGTTTCTCAACGGGTGCTTGAGCCTCGGCAACTTTTGGCGCGGCTCCAAAGCCGGAAACCAAAAGAGCAACAAGCGCTAAAGCGCAAAGCATTTTTCGGAATGTTTTCATTGAAACTCCTTTAGTATATTTTAACAGTTACGTTAATAAGTCCATTCTATCACGAGCAAGCTAAATGATGTGTAATATTTAGTCCATAGCCAATTCAAGAAAAGAATATTTATAAAAAATCAGTCAGTCTCTTATTCACCTGTATTCAATTCATTTAATAACTTTACACCAATGATTGTAGCTGGTATACGGTAGCTTGGTGGAAGATTTGAAAGAACAACGACCGCGTTACCCGTTGTTGGACTAAAGCCAATATAGGCATTGTAATTTCCTGTGGCACCGTTGTGCCAGATAATTTTGTTCTCATTATCAATGCTCCATGCCATGCCGATTTCATCAATATTAATTCCCATTAAGCGATATTTTTCGGTCGAATCATTGATCGTTTTCAGACTATCATGACATTTTGAAAAATACGGATTATTGTCAAGTTGCATTTGCGCATATAAAAGTATATCTTCAATATTCGACCTGATATCACCGGCCGAGAGATAGGCATCAGTTTCTTTCCACTCCCAGTACTTACCAAGATCACCATCTTTTCCTAAAACTCTTGTATTGAGCATACCTAAATCATGTTGCAGAAAATGATTTGCCAGAGTTGGATAATCTGTTTCATAAACTGTTTCCAGGACAAGTCCAAGAACGGCATATCCAAAATTTGAATATTTAAAATCGTAATTTTCTTTATCCAAATTCAGCTTGCTGATTCTTTTTAGCACCATTTCTTTCGTAATGCCATAATAATCATTTCTGCCATTGAGGAAGTTAAAAATCATTGGTTTCTCAAAATAAAAATTTTTATATCCCGAAGTATGTGTCAGCAGTTCCATTATCGTTGGATATTCATTGCCTACCGGTAGGTCCAGAAAAT
Source organism: uncultured Anaerolineaceae bacterium (assembly GCA_964612325.1). Taxonomy (GTDB): domain Bacteria; phylum Chloroflexota; class Anaerolineae; order Anaerolineales; family Anaerolineaceae; genus Mesolinea. The sequence goes on along the minus strand of CAZTEP010000081.1, from coordinate 1,701 downwards.
GATCAATGGTCTGGTCAAGACTAATCAAGCCATCGTTAACTGCTTTGTATATCAATGCAGAGGTTACGGTTTTGGTAATTGAGCCAATCTCATAGGTGTGTAATTCTGGTTCTAAGACTTTTCCGTTTTCCCCATAAACCGTGTAAGAAATTTGCCCATCTTTGATAATGCCAATAGTAATAACAGCTTCGGGTTTATCCTGAGTTGTATATTCAAGAGCTTCCATGTATGTCAGTACCGGTATCTTTTTCATTTGATGTTTACCGTATAAGGCCAGTCCACCAAGAATTAAAGCCACGACGAGAATAACAGCCAGAACAATAATGATTAATTTTTTCTTTTTCATATCTGACATTATAAAACACCCCGATTATTATTTTGCTCATTCTAGTAGATTTAAATGTAAAAGTTTCCTTGCAAATCATTTTAAAATGGTCAGCTGGACCATTTATCTTTTATAAGACAATAAATACTTAAAAGCATTATAATCAGCACATGCCAAGCTATAATCCTTTGGTTTCTATTGTTACGCCATCCTTTAATCAAGTCCAGTATCTTGAACAAACTATTTCATCGGTTCTGGAACAGGATTATCCTCATATCGAATATTGGATCATGGATGGGGCATCCACAGATGGAAGCGTAGAGATTATCCAAAAATACGCAAACCAGCTGGCTGGCTGGGTCTCTGAAAAAGACAATGGCCAGGCAGATGCCGTAAACAAAGGATTTCGCCGAGCAACAGGCGAGATTGTTGGCTGGCTTAACTCTGATGACCTCTATTATCCCGGCGCGATAGCCAACGCGGTTAAAGCCTTTCAAGAGCATCCTGAAGCCTCCATTGTTTTTAGCGATGTTAATTCCATCGACAGTGAAGGGTATGCCTTCAACCGTATGAGATTTGGCGACTGGAAACTAAAAGATTTAATGCAATTCAAAATCATCAGCCAGCCAGGCGTGTTTATGCGCCGATCCGTGCTTGAAGAAGCTTGTTATTTAGATTTAGATTACCATTTCTTGTTGGATGTTGAGCTTTGGTTGCGCATGGCCGCCATCGCGGAACCTTTTTACGTACCAAACGCAGTTTGGTCCGCAGCGCGTATGCACGGTGAAGCCAAAAACCACGCGCAAGCGCTCAAATTTGGCCCAGAAGCCTTCAAAATTGCCAAATGGCTATGTGAAGATGAGCGTTTTTATCCCCAAAGCGCTCATATTTTTAACAAAATTTGGGCGGGCGCATATCGCATAGATGCCTTTTACCGCACGGAAGCAGAAGATTATCATGGCGCGCTTAATAGTTATGGGCAAATGATAAAGCGATGGCCCTTCCAGCCAATTCAAGCCTACGCGCGCCTGTTCAAAAGCCTCATCAAGACAAGCAAAGTAAAGAGTCTTTCAAATCTTTATGAAAAAATAAGAAAAGAACGTGGAAAGAGGTCTATAAAGGAATAATGCCAGCGTATCCAAAAGTAAGCATCGTGACACCCAGTTTCAACCAAGGCCATTTTCTTGAAGAAACCATTCAGTCTGTTCTCAATCAAGACTATCCCAATATCGAATACATCATCATCGATGGAGGTTCTTCCGATAACAGCGTTGAGATTATCAAAAAATATGAGAGTCGCCTAACTTACTGGCAGAGCAAACCTGATAAAGGACAAACTGATGCTATAAACCAGGGTTTCGCGCGCGCCACAGGAG
>CAZTEP010000080.1:0-6317 GCA_964612325.1 uncultured Anaerolineaceae bacterium | reverse complement strand
AAATAATCGTCCCTGGGGTATTGTGTAATGGTAGCACACCGGACTTTGAATCCGTCTGTCGTGGTTCGAATCCATGTACCCCAGCCTGTTATTATTGTGGAAACTGAATCTGACGATCCATATCATTCTATTAACGTGACAAGTAGCGTGTATTTTGCAACGCTAACTTGTCATTTTCTTTTGTGGAGATACAAATGACAATCGCATCTATCATGCTTGCGGCTGGTCAAGGCACGCGCATGCGTTCCGCCTTGCCAAAAGTATTACATAAAGTTTTAGGTAAACCCATGGTTCTACAGGCTTTAACTGCTGTTGAAGGGTTGGCCGATATTCCGCCGGTTATCATTCTTGGACATGCTGCAGATGAAGTTCGGGCAGCAATCGAGGCTGAAGTTAAAGGGGCGGTTCAGTTTGCTATTCAGGAGCCCCAGTTAGGCACTGGGCACGCGGTGATGTGCGCGCGTGAGCTCTTGGAAGGAAAATCTGAGCAGGTATTGATTACTTTCGCGGATATGCCTTTGTTGAGCAAGGAAAGCATCAAAAGCATTGTCAAGCTGCGCGAAGATACGCAAAGTGTGATGACGATTACCACCGTTATGTCTGAAGAATCCCGCGGATTTGGTCGTGTGATACGAGGGGATGATGGTTCAGTTTTGGCAATTGTTGAGGAAGCTGACTGTACACCGGAGCAACTTCTGGTGCGCGAGAAAAACACCTCCGCTTATTGCATTGATGCTGCCTGGTTGTGGAAGAGTTTGGATCAACTCAAGCCTTCAGCCAAAGGTGAATATTATATTACGGATCTCGTTGCTTTGGCAGTAGCGGAAGGCAAACGGGTTAGCGCGTATGTTCTAACCGACCCAACTGAAGGCTTGGGGATTAATGACCGCGTTGATTTGGCGGATACTGAACGCGCTTTGCGAATGCGGGTAAACCGTGAGTGGATGCGTAAAGGGGTAAGCTTTATTGACCCCTTTACCACTATTGTTGAAGGCGATGTGGAATTGGGAATGGATGTTACCTTATATCCCAACACCATCCTGGCTGGAAAGACTAAAATCGGCTCAAATTCCGTGATTGGACCCAACACTTACCTAACAGATACTGTGGTTGGAGAAAGCTCAACAATCCAATATTCAGTGGCGGAATCTGCTCAGATTGGTAACCATGTCAGCATGGGACCTTTCGCGCGCTTGCGTAAAGGCGCGGTGCTTAAAGATCATGTGCATATTGGAAACTTCGGTGAAGTGAAGGATTCGGTTTTAGGTGAAGGAACAAAAATGGGCCATTTTTCCTATATCGGAAACGCGGATATTGGCCAAAACGTCAATATTGGCGCTGGTACAATCACCTGCAACTATGATGGAAAGAACAAACACCATACTGAAATTGGTGATAATGTGTTCATTGGTAGCGACACAATGCTTGTTGCCCCACTGAAAATTGGAAAAAACGCCAGCACCGGAGCTGGTGCTGTTGTTATCAAGGATGTGCCGGAAGATACCCAAGTTGTTGGGGTGCCGGCTAAGCCTTTAGAGAGAAAGGATTAGTGTGAACGATTTACCTGGGGTATGGACATGGCTGATAACGCTGTTCGGTGTCGTGATTATGCTCGATTGGCTTATCGCGGCAGTTAGGGCAGCTTTTACACATGTCCAATTACCTAACTTGATAGCGTTCTTTGAACGCGAACCACAAAAAGCTGAACGTACAATCAAAGTCGCGGAAAAAACAGGACTGCGTACGTCTTTACGTTTAGCGATTGCCTTTACACATCTTATGTTAGGCGCGTTAAGCGTGTGGCTGGCACGCACTTTTTGGCCGGCAATACATTTTGCCTGGACATTACTGATTGCTTTTGGGGTCTTACTTTTTGTGAGCTTCTTTGAGTATTTGATTGAACGCGCTGTTTTGAACGCGCCAGAAATGGCAGCTTATCGCTGGCATCCTCTGGCTGACATGTTACACGCACTTTTTAAACCCATGACTTTTATCATGCTCTCTTTGCTTGGTCCTCACGCTGAACTCAATAAACCCGCGGTGACTGATGAAGTCTTGCGCGATTGGGTGGCCTTAGAGCAAGCTGAAGGCATGCTTGAAAAGGGTGAACGCGAGATGATTTACTCTATTTTTCAGTTTAGCGAGACCTTAACTAAAGAAATTATGGTGCCGCGCATGGATGTATTGGCTTTGGATATTGATACAACTATTAGCCAGGCAAGACAGGAGTTTATTAACGCTGGTCATTCGCGTGTTCCAGTTTATGAAGATGTAATTGATAATATTGTTGGCCTTCTTTATGCCAAGGACCTTTTGGCTGTTGTGGATGATGAAGAAACAATCGCTTCGAAACGCAAGCTCTTGCGTCCTGCTTATTTTGTCCCAGAAGCGAAAAAGGTAGACGAATTGCTCACAGAAATGCAATCGAGAGGAGTTCATTTAGCTTTGGTGGTGGATGAATATGGAGGCTTTGCGGGAGTTGTGACCCTCGAAGATATCGTTGAAGAGATTGTTGGTGAGATTAGAGATGAATACGATACTGGTGAAGAGCAGCTCTATACCCAATTAGCTGAAAACGAATATTTCATCTTAGGCCGTGCCACAATTGATGAGTTTAACGAGATTACTGGCGCAAACCTTTCTGATGAGTATGCTGATACACTTGGCGGTTATTTATATGGTCAAATAGGTCGTGTGCCAGAGCCAGGTGAAATGGTGTTGAGTGATGGCATTGAATTTACCATTGAACAAGTTCAGGAACGACGCATTTTGACTGTAAAAGTGCGGTTGGGAGTTGATGAAGAGACGGAAGATTTGACTTATGGACCTGCATAGTAAACTAATATTGGAAGACATTGAAAAACTTAAAAACGAAGCGGTTAGCAATGCTCAAAAAGCTTATGCAGCCTATTCGCACTTTAAAGTCGGCGCGGCTGTTTTAGCGGAAGATGGATTGATTTATGGTGGCTGCAACATCGAAAACGCGGCTTATCCTTCGAGCATCTGCGCTGAACGGGTAGCGATTTTTAAAGCTGTTTCAGCCGGCAATCGAAGAATTTTAGCTTTGGCAGTGAGCACACCCAACGCTGGCTCGCCTTGTGGCGAATGTCGGCAGGTGATGCGCGAATTTGCAAGTGATGACATGCCAATATACATTCTGGATCATCAGGCGAATTTGGCTGTTCAAATGAGCTTTGCTGAACTGTTGCCGCGTTCTTTTGGTCCGCAGGATCTCAAAACCCTGGGTTAGGCAAATGAAATGAACCAACGTGCGTCGCGGTCATATCGCGCATTGGCTATCGTTCTCAAACACCGTGAATATGGTGAGGCTGACCGGGTGCTTACCCTTTATACGTTGGAGCATGGCAAATGTCAGGCGATTGCCAAGGGGGTGCGCAAGGTGAAAAGTCGCAAGGCTGGACATCTTGAACCCTTTACGCTGGTTTCAATTCAGCTGGCCAAAGGTCGCACATGGGAAGTGTTGACACAGGCTGAGGCTCAAAATACCTTCCAAAATATTCGCAATGACTTAAACCTTACCGCGCACGCGGCTTATTTGGTTGAGCTAATTGACCGTTTCAGCTATGAGGAAGGGCCAAACCGCGCTGTTTTTCAGATTTTAGCTGAAGGATTACAACGATTGGATGAAGGCTTTGAGCCTGAAACGGTTGTGCATTATTTTGAACTGCGATTGTTGGAATTGATTGGCTTTAGGCCACAGTTACATCGTTGTTTGGCCTGTGGCGCAGAAATTCAACCTGAAGCGCAGTATTATTCTGCGAAAATGGGGGGAGCTCTTTGTCCCAAATGTTTCTCCGCCGATCCAACTGCCTGGCGCGTTTCCATGAACGCGTTGCGTTATATGCGTCATTTTCAACGTTCGCCTTGGTCTAAAATTAAGAATCTTGTAATTCCGGATGAGATTGAAACAGAGATGCGGGAACTGATTCAACATCATTTTACATATCTTTTGGAATACAATTTAAAAACGCCAGGTTTCTTAAAATCAGTCCAATAAACATCAAACATTTTTTAGAGTAATATTTCATAACCATAAATAGCAAGATAGCCATTCGCGGTTTAATGTCAAGGGGAGAAGGTCGTCGGATTTAGCCTTAAACTGTTATAATAGAGATGCTTCATGAACGACTTGGAAGCACGGAGGACTAATGGAAATTACTTGGTACGGACATTCTTGTTTTCGTATTACCGAACGCGGTATGGCGACAGTTGTGACTGATCCTTTCGATTCAACCGTTGCTGGTTATAATCCACTTAAGCTAAAGGCGGACATCGCGACAATCAGTTGCAACGATTTGGCGCATAACAATGTCAGCGTGATTAAACCAGAGCCTTTTGTAATTAATGGCCCTGGTGAAATTGAACGTGGCGGTGTGTTTATTACAGGCATCCAAACCACCCCTTTCACCACAGATAAAAAACAACTGCGAAACACGCTTTATGTTTTTGACTATGCCAACATAACCGTGATGCATTTGGGTCAGGCTGATGATGTGCCGGCACAGAATTTGGTTGAAGAGCTTGGTCAAATCAATATCGCCTTGGTGCCGGTGGGTGAGGGTGGCGCATTGAACGCTTCAAAAGCGGCTGAATTAATAAGTATGCTTGAGCCAAACGTTGTCATTCCCATGCATTACGAAACACCTCATTCAAAATTAGCTCTTGAACCCTTAAGCAAATTCCTCAAGGAAATGGGTATCACCCAGCTTGAAACGATGGAATCATATAAGGCGACTTCATCATCCTTCACAGAAGAAACACGCGTTATTGCTCTTGATCCAAAACTGATGGCGCTCTAAAATGGCTCTAAAGGTTGTTCTCACTTGGAATCTTAAAAAAGGACACGAACCTGCCTATTTTGATTTCGTGGTCAAGCAGTATTTGCCAAAAGTGCATCAATTAGGTTTGGTATTAACCGATGCCTGGCTCACCGCCTATGGTGAGCGACCTCAGATGCTGGTTGGTGGAACTCTGCCGACCTTAACAAAGGTGAGACATCTTTTTGAGTCTTCAGATTGGCTTGAACTTCAGGATGAGCTCTTAGATTATGTGGATGATTATGAGGTAAAAGTTCTGGATTTAAAGGGCGGTTTTCAATTTTAGACAAGAAAATTAAAAAGGATCTATTAAATTGGTATGACAAAAACGCCAGGGTGCTCCCCTGGCGTTCTATACCTAATCCTTACCATGTTTTGGTGTCTGAATTTATGCTTCAACAAACCCAGGTTGAAACGGTTTTACCTTATTATGATCGTTTTTTAGCAGCCTGGCCCAACGTTGAAGCATTAGCCAATGCCGAAGAGCAGCATGTGTTAAGGCTTTGGGAGGGCTTGGGATACTATCGGCGCGCGCTCAATTTACATCATAGCGCAAAGATGATTGTTGACCAATACGATGGCGAAGTTCCTCGTGATGTTAGAGAATTATTAAAGTTGCCTGGCGTTGGCGCTTACACGGCTGCTGCAATCGCTTCAATTGCCTATGGTGAGTCTGTAGCTGCTATGGACGGCAATATACGTCGGGTTTACGCGCGTCTGTATGTCGTAGGAGATTACCTTGGTGAAAAAGAAACCGAAGCTAAGTTGCATGCTTTGGCAGAAAAAACGCTCTCACGCGAAAGGCCAGGGGATTTTAACCAAGCCTTGATGGATCTCGGCGCAATGATATGTTTACCGCGAAATCCTTTATGCGCGGACTGTCCATTGATAAAATCGTGTTTGGCTTTCAAACAAGGTTTAGCAAATGAGCTTCCTCGACGAAAAGCAAAGGCAAAAGTTCCTCATTGGGTGGTGACGGCAGCGGTGATTCAAGAAGGCAAAAAAGTGCTTATTGCACAACGTGCTAAAGGTGACTTGCTGGGTGGCATGTGGGAATTTCCGGGTGGTAAGCTTGAAGAAAGTGACCTGAGTTTGAAGGATGGCCTCAAACGTGAGATTCTGGAAGAACTGGGTGTTCATATTGATGTTGGTGAACCCTTAGGCGTTTACAAACATGCTTACACCCATTATAAAATCACCTTACACGCTTTTCTCTCGCGTTTGCAGGCAGGTGAATCTTTAAGCTCTCAACATGGCGAGCCAGAGTGTGAGACTTTCGAATGGGTCTTGCCCAAAGATTTATCTCAATATCCGATGGGAAAAGTTGACAGACTTATATCTGAACGATTGCTGAAAATGTAAAGCAATTAATAAAATAGAGTAATTCCAATACCTTCTAAAGATTAACAGAGGGTTTCGGATTTGCATTTCCCATAGATGCGCAGAATATACAAATGTGTGTCTAAATGCATTAATGGC
>CAZTEP010000079.1:5965-6349 GCA_964612325.1 uncultured Anaerolineaceae bacterium | reverse complement strand
CGGCGCCGCCGCTATCTGCGATCTGTGATCATCGCTCGAGGTGGCCGCCGCTTGTGCGAGTGTCAGCGCTTGGAGCGCGGCCGTTATGGCAATGCCATCGTTATGGATTAAAACTTCGGTATCTCTCCCCCGCCACCCAAAAACTAGAGGCGCGGCGGCGCTTCTTGGCGTGTCGATAGCTGAAATGGTAGGCCGCTTGATCATGCTGTGGACATATGCGTTAGAATTTTATCCAGATGGTATTTTTCCTTCGAAAGCCGAAATTATCTACGCTGTAGAATGGGAAGGTGATTCCGATAGTTTTATTTCGGCGCTGCTTTCGGCTGGTGGTCATCGAGCGGGGTTTATCGAGATCGGCAACGGCGATAGTTATTATTTGCATGA
>CAZTEP010000079.1:2172-5943 GCA_964612325.1 uncultured Anaerolineaceae bacterium | reverse complement strand
TCGGACTATTCTGGAACGTTGGACGGCAGCCGGAAAAAATACAGAGAAAATCATGCCGATCAGATCAGATTAGAGAAGAGCAGATTAGAGAAGATTAGATTAGAGAAGACGGAAAAAACGTCTGAGAAAAAAGAGTATGAAAAAGAGTATGAAAAAGAGGTCAAAACCGAAACTCCAGAAGAGCAAAAGCGAAAAAAGGACGGGTCGCGCGTTACGTCGGGGGATCTGCAAAGCATAGGAGATATCCTGAAACAGTTGAAAACCGGTCTTTGATCTTGGAGCGCCCCGCACAGGGGGCGCTTTTTTTGGCATTCCGCCCGCGTGATCTCTTGCGGCGCAGGGAAGGCTATTTTGTCATCGATTTTGGGCATGTGGCCATGTTCGCGGCGCGTGGTATGCACCTCGGCCCTTCACTTTTTTTCGCCGCGCCCGCCCTTTCTCGTCTTGGCGGCCTTTGCTTCACCCGCCAAGCCGCCGACGGCGTCGCACTTCTGGCCAATGTGGCCAATGTGGCCAATGTGGCCAAGTTGATTTTTACCATCATTGCCGACACTTTATATGTCAGAGTACCAAGGGCTCGCGCCGCCCTTATCCACGTTGAAAGGAGGTTATATATCATGAGTGCTATCATTACTCCTATCGGCTCTACGTTACAGGTTAAAACCAAGGTAGGCACCCTTTCCAGCGGTGCAGATAAAATTCGCTCCATCAGCTTCAGTGGCATCGATGAATCGGCAAATGGTCAGCTGTTGCTTGACGTGTCCGCAGCGATTGCCGGTGTTATCGACGCGCCGGTTATCAAAAACGAACGTGTTGATCGAAAGCTTATCACCGCTGAATAAGCAAATTAAGATCATATATTGTATAATGACAGGAGGTGAACCATATGGCAGTTTCCAGAAATCTCGCGTTGAAATTCAGCCTGACCAGCGGTGATGAACGAACTTTTTCAATTCCCGACCCAAAGGCCACGCTTACCGCGCAGGAAGCAACCGACGCAATGGCTTCGATGGTGACGGCTGGCGCGGCCTTTGCCGACCCGCTTACAGCCGCTCTTAGTGCTGTGGTTACTGTGACCGACAAAACGAAGCTTGTTGATAATGAGTAGTATCATCTTGAGATGATCATGTATGCGCGAGAAAGTGTAATGCGTGGATATAGTGAATATAGTGGATATATACAAAAAGCTATTATCGTTCGTCCCCTTCTTTCACAAACTCGCGCGGAAATATGCCGGCCGCGGCGCGGAACCGGAAGACCTGTTTCAAACCGCGGCCCTCGGCTTTTTGCAACTGGCGCAGAAGCACGCCGACAGCGGCGGCGCTGTGCCGTGGCTGCTCTATCTCTCGAGGCGACTTCCTCCCATCGTCCGCGATGAGGCGGAGCGGCTGCGAAAGCAGCGCGCGCCGCTTTCGCTGGACGCGCTGCATGATCTAGGCTATGACGCGGAAGCGCCCCCCGTCGATGAACCGGCCATCATTCCAAAAGTGCATCTTTTGACAGATCGTGAGCAAGAAATTCTGTTGCTGCTGTCGCAGGGCTACACACAACGGGATATCGCTCACGAGCTCAATATCACGCCGCAGGCGGTGAATGCCACGATCAAGCGGGCCCGGCGAAAGATCACAACTCATAATACTATTGAAGCCTTCCCTGTCCGGGACGGCTGACTATAGAAAGCCACCCCGCCGGACGTCGCGCAACCGGCGGGCGGTTTTTTCTCGACGAAAGGAGAAACCATGAAGATCTGTTCCACCCATTTCAGCATTTACGAGGTGCGCTGTAAATGCGGCTGTGGCTATGCTAACGTGGATGAACGACTGTTAGAGATCGCCGAAGACATTCGCGCCCTATGGGGCCGCCCTGTGATTGTTCACAGCCTATGCCGTTGCCCGGCGTGGAATTATGCCATAGGCGGCGCGCTCAACAGCCGTCATATACACGGCCAAGCCATAGATTTTCATGTGCAGGGCCTAACGCCGGTTGAAACCTACGCCAGCATACTGGCGGCGTGGAAACGCGGTTACATTGGCCACCTCGGCGGCCTATTCCGCTATGGCTGGGGCGTACATGTGGACGTGCGGCCACTCGTCAACGGCGAGTTGACAACGCAAATCTTTGATTGACGCAGCTTGCCGGGCAAAATGTTCATCATTTCGGCGCTGTTGGCTATCACGCTCTCATGTCCTTGCGTATGACGTGATCATAACGGCCCGTAGCGGACCACGAAAAGGACGGCAACGCCGAAAGGAGTATGAAAATGTACGAGTTGATGTTACTTGCATTGATCGGTGCGGCGGCTGGTTTGATCGGCGCAGTGATAAGGCTGAGCATCTGCAACCCCGGAGCCGCAAGCTACCAGTTGATAGCGGGGGCAGGAGCGGGCGCATTGGCCGCTATCGGCGCGGGCGAAATACTGAACTTTGAACCAGCTGTTACCTGTCTCATAGCCGGTTTTATCGGTTACAAAGGCGGGGCTCTGCTGTTCAACGCCGTGGGCATGGCGATCACCAAGGCCCTCGAAAAGTACAAAGATCACGATGAGAGCAAAAAATAAGCACACGCGCCAGTTTTCGGACTGGCGCATTTTTATTTTTAAGGTATAATAATCATAGCGAACGACTCCGCCGCGTCGAGCGCCCAGAACACACACATCAACTCAGAAATTCCGCGTAGCCCTCAAGCCGCGGAATTTCGCATTCAAACAGGCTGAACCAGGCTGAACTTGCCCCGGTTCAGCCTGGTTTTTTTGTGCGAACTGAATATAGAGAACATCAAAATATTCACATAATATCCACGCACAAACCGAGGCCACCAGACGCGCCACAAGCCCCGACTTTAAAGCGAGGCATAGCGTAGTACATCCGAAAAAAACACGTGAAGCCTTGCAAAAGCTTGCCCGGATAAAATAGAGACTTGTCATGTTCCACGTGGAACATTTTCCGGCGCGCCGAATATTTTTACCAAGTGGCAGATAAGCGGGGCCGCCCTGCGACCGACCGACGGGAGAGAGCATATAGGGCGAAGCGGCGCAAGCCGCCGGTGTAGCGCCGCCAACGGGCGGCGCGCGGCCCCGCAGGGGCCGCCGCAGTACCCGCCGCGACCGACCAACGGGAGAGCGCGCCCGGCGGGAGCGGCCCATAGGGACGCCGTGTTAAAACATGGCCAGCGCAAGACCAGCCAGACCGGCACAAGCGCGCCCCGCCGCCGCGGGCGAACGGACGCCGGCGCGGATAGAGCGCCGATCTGGCGTGTCTTATAACGTTGCTTATGTCGGCGTCGGGGTCGGGCCCCCGGCGCTGATATAAGCACCGTTATAAGACAGTGAGCAGGGCGGCGGCGGGGCGCGCGAACAAGAGAGGCGTTGTGACGGCGGCACGGTTTACGCCGACGGCGCGCCGCCGACCGCTGGCCAACAGAGGGAATTCCGGATTACACGAAGGTGAGGAAGCTCACGAGCAAAGGAAATAAGAGGAAATGTAACACCCTTGCGCAACCACCGCCCCGCGTCCCCAAACGAACAGAGCCAAGAGAAACGCGGCCCATGAGAGCCGGGAAGCTTCAGCGCGGCAATAAAACAAGTTGCCGCTACCAAAAAAGCAGTCAACGTCAATCCGAAAAACTCGCCCGCGGGATAGCGAGATCACAACAACAAGCCCTCCTCCGCGTCCCAAAGAGAGACGCGGGATAGCAAGATCACAGCGGCAAGCCCTCCACCGCGTCCCAAAGAGAGACGCGGGATAGCGAGATCACAGCGGCAAGCCCTCCACC
>CAZTEP010000079.1:0-2072 GCA_964612325.1 uncultured Anaerolineaceae bacterium | reverse complement strand
CCGCGTCCCAAAGAGAGACGCGGGATAGCGAGATCACAGCGGCAAGCCCTCCACCACGTCCCAAAGAGAGACGCGGGATAGCGAGATCACAGCGGCAAGCCCTCCACCGCGTCCCCAAGAGAAGCGGGAAAGATAGAAGCGGCGCGCCACAGAAGACCAGCCGCAGAAAGACCGAGGCCGCGCCCTACTCCGCAAGTCGGCCGCCTCGTGTTCGTGGATTATCCACGATAGCAATTATATCACATACAGTTATCCCCCGCATGTCGATATAATACGGTCTTATGTTACGTTAAGCTGGAATTAAGAGGGGTTCGGGCGGTTTTTCGGCTTAACATAACATAAGGCGTATTATACAACATGCGCTAACGGTTTGTGCACAAATGGCGGCGGCCTTCGTGCGCATTTTGGCGGCTCCTGCCTCCGACCACGGAAACCGGCGGCGAAAAACAGCCGCATGGCCGCCTCGTTGGGCGGCCTAAAAACCAGCGGCGAAAACCGCGCCGCGCCGCCCAAAACTTTGGCCTCGTTGGGCCTCATGGGCGGCTTCAAAAGGCCCGCTATTTCCTGAGTTTTCAGGACGTAGCGAGCCTTTTGCGTACTGTGATGCTTTCTCGGTACGGGCGGCGAAGGTCAGCCGCACGCCGGGGCACCGGCTGAAAACCTTAAAGGCCGCTTTAGAATGGGCTCATTGGGCGGTTTTTTCCTCGGCGCTCCTACTGGCGGCGTCGGGCTTGACCGGTAAAACTCCGTGAGCGACTTCCCAATTTGCTATTTCTACCTTTAAAGCTTTGTCGATAATCGAATTCATACTTGTTTCTTCATAAGCCGCAATCATGCGAAGTTTTTTATGTAAAGCATCTTCAAGGCGAATTGAAAGAATTCCCATTTTCGCACCTCCTTTTATTATTGTAATATTTAAACATACATACCACGGTATTTACATACCAATGTATGCGTGATATCATATGTATGTAGTGGTTGATACAATGCATAGTATGAATAGCATGCATTTCATTAAACTATCTCATACTACATAAGGAGGAATCAGAATCATGTGTGTGCATGACGGGCGGTTTACTTATAAGATCAACGTGGCGGGTCATGATGTTTATGTATCTGGGTGTCGTGACGAATATGATGCGTTTATGCGCTTTACTGACACTCTCTGCATGTTGGGTAAGGTGGTTCGATACGAGCGTAAATTTGATTTTGCAGAAGAGATAATGCCGGATTTTATGTCTATACTTGCAATTTATAAGTATGTCGAAGATGAGGCCGAAGCATGAATGCCGTTATCCGTTGGGATTCCTATGCTGACGCAGAACGGCGCTATGTAGTTCGCGATGTACCGGGCGCGTTTTATGTGGCCGGGCGTGCGGTATGGCGCGGCTCGTTGTGTTTCCTGCTTTTTCCAGAATCACACAATACGCGCGGCTTACCGGCTCCAGATGGCGTTATCGCTACGGTGTCGGGCCGTGTGCTGGTATGGGGCGCGGCTGCGTTTGATGCGCTCTATCGTCTGTAATTTTTTTCGGGTTCGGGGCGGTTCGCGCCGCCCTCCCCTATTTCAGGAGGTGAAATTATGGCCACGTTTGAAATTTGTTCTGATCGGCGTTTTTTTGGCCGCTGGAAGGCTCTTTCGGCTGCTGATGCGCTGGCACGATGCGCGCTGGCGCAGGGATATAATGATGTGAATGAGTTTGTGAAGGCTTGTCCCTGCTCGGTCGAAGAAATGGACGATGATTAAGAAAGGTGGTCTTTTTATGGCATATAGTTATAGCCAGATTCGGTGGCCCGATGATCTACACAGTCGGGCGAAAGAAGTAGCGTATAACCGTCGGGTTAGTCTGAATAAATTAATTGTGGACGTGATGAGCGCCTTTATCGAGGCAACTGGCGGAACGGAGGGTATGGACGATGAAAAAACAGCTGAATCTTAGTATCATACCAGCACAACGGCAAGGATTTATGAACGCCGCCGCTCAGTACATGTTACGGCAGTATGATTTCATTCGCGCCGCGCCTCATTCGTTACGGGCCGCCGCCGCGTTGGATTCATGGCTCTATTTTGC
>CAZTEP010000078.1:0-6570 GCA_964612325.1 uncultured Anaerolineaceae bacterium | reverse complement strand
CTTCCGATCTTCGATAAGGATAACGACTAAAAGATGGTATAGATCTAATCAGGTATATTGATGAAAGCAGTTTGAAGGAACAAAAAGAGCTAAAAGCAATAATGGAAATTTAGAAACGGAGAACGATTAATGCGGCACCGAATTAAAGGATACCGATTAAACATGAGTTACGGCCATCGCAACTCTTTGCGTCGGACAATGATTAAACAATTATTTGAATATGAAAAAATTCAAACCACAATTGCCAAGGCAAAAGCTATTCAGCCAGATGCTGAGAGACTGATTACCCTGGCGAAAAATGCGAATAAAGGTAATGACATTGACCAAGTGAACGCGCGCCGACAGGCTGCTTCGTTCCTGGGAAACAATAGTGGTGAAATCGTCACGAAACTCTTTGACGATATCGCACCTCGCTTTACCAGTCGACCTGGTGGTTACACTCGTTTGCTCAAAACCGGACCGCGTCTTGGCGATAACGCTGAGATGGCCCTCTTAGAGTTGGTTTCTGAGTAAAATTGGACGTTGATTAAGCCTTTCAGGAACAGTTGAAGGGCATGGCACATTACAAACTTATCCTCGCATATGAAGGCACGCACTACGCGGGTTATCAGCGCCAGGCAGCAAAAGAAACGGTGCAAAGCATCGTTGAAGATGCTCTGCGCAAATTAGGCTGGCAAGGACACGCCATCATGGCCTCAGGCCGTACTGATAGTGGTGTTCACGCCTTGGGTCAGGTGATTAGCTTCAACTTTGAATGGAAGCATGGCGAGCACAAATTATTAAAAGCGCTCAATGCCAACCTCCCTGCCGATATCGCGGTGCAGAACGTGGAAGAAGTCCCCTGGGAATTTCATCCTCGTTATGATGCGTTTCAGAGGGTGTATCGTTATCGGCTTTATTTTCAAGGCCAACGCGACCCTCTTCGTGACGCATTCGCTTGGCGACTTGACCAAGCGCCTGATATCGCGCTTATGAACAAAGCCGCGCAAAGCCTGATTGGCAGACATGATTTTAGAGCTTTTGGCAGAGCTTTAAAAGAAGATGGAAGCACCGTGCGTGAAATATTTGTGGCAGACTGGCAAACTTATGATGATGAATATCATTTCACAATCATTGGCAATGCTTTTCTTTACCACATGGTTCGGCGCATCGTTTATGTCTTAGTAAAGGTAGGTCTACACGATATACCCGTTGAGATCGTGAAAAAGGGCCTCACCACAGGCGACACCGGCATAGTGAGTTTGGCACCCGCGCGTGGCTTGTGTTTGCTCCATGTTGATTATGAGCGACCTGAACATTGCGAGGATAATAAAGAAAATGATATCCCGGAAGTAAATACCGGGCGAAAGTAGAAAACGGAGAAAGAAAAAGTGGATAAAACTTATGTCCCTAAAGGAAAGCCTGAAGGCGAATGGTTTCTGGTAGATGCCAGCGGTCAAACGCTTGGCCGCCTGGCCACTAAAATCGCGCAGATTTTGGTTGGTAAACACAGACCCGATTTTACACCCGGTGTTATTCTGGGCGATCATGTGGTTGTCATTAACGCAGAAAAGATTCAAGCCAATCCAACCCGTGTTGCTCAAAAAATGTATCGACGACATACGGGTTACCCGAGTGGCCTCAGAGAAGTGACCTATCAGCGTATGATGGAACTTCATCCCGATCGCATCATCCGCTTTGCGGTGCGTGGGATGTTGCCCCAAAATAAGCTTACAGTTCGCTATCTGAACAATCTCAAGGTGTATGCCGGACCTGAACATCCCCATCAGGCACAGGATCCAAAACCATTTGGTCAGGAGAAATAAAGAGGAATTATGGCACAATACATTGAAGCTATTGGACGACGCAAACAGAGCACAGCTCGGGTTCGAATCTACGAAGGCAATGGCGTAATTACCGTTAACGATAAGCCAATCGAAGATTACTTCCCGCGTGGTGGCGATATCCCTGCTATTTTGGAGGCCATTGAAGCCACCGGAAAGAATCCCAAAGCCTATGATGTGACCATCAAGGTTATGGGTGGTGGTGTGAGTGGTCAACGGGATGCAGTGAAGCTTGGTTTGGCTCGAGCTTTGGTCTCAGAAGATGAGAGCGTGCGTTCTGCACTGCGTGATAAAGGTTTGCTCACGCGTGACGCCCGGGTTAAGGAACGCAAGAAACCCGGTCTCAAACGCGCTCGCAAGGCCCCTACTTACACCAAGCGTTAAATCGCTTCTTGCTTCACAGGCCTGTCTTTGGCCTGCTGATTGCGACTTTTATGAAAACAAAGGCTGCCACTTTACCGGTGGACAGCCTTTGCTTAAATTGAGTACTATAATTAACTAACAGACCTATGAATTAGGAGTTTGTTTATGCTAAAACAAGGCATTGTTATTATTGGTTTAGGTCCGGCTGGTGCTTCTTATTTAACCCGTGAAGCCTGGGATACTTTGTTAGCTTGTGAAGAGCTTTATCTTAGAACCGCTTTCCATCCGGTTGTTTCAGAATTGCCAGATACTTTGCGCGTTCACAGTTTTGATCACCTGTATGAAGATTATGAGCAATTGGATGAAGTGCTTGATGCTATTGTGAATGAATTAGTCCAGCTGGCAAAACGCCCGCAGGGTTTATGCTATGGGGTGCCGGGCAGTCCTTTTATTGCCGATGAGACAGTTAGCCGTGTAATCAAAGTTCTTGAAGAGAGTGATATCCCTGTGCGTGTCATTGATGGTTTGAGTTATATCGAACCGCTTTGCTCAGCCTTGGGCATCGATCTGTTGCCTCAAACAGCCATTTTGGATGGGTTGCAGGTGGGGGCGATGCTTGTGCCTCCGTTTCCGCCTTCTATGCCTGCGATTATTAGCCAGTTAGGCGGTCAGTTTGAGGCATCTGAACTAAAACTGACCCTGATGCATAATTATCCAGATGAATTTAAAGTGAAATTGCTTCATAATCTGGGAACTCCTGAGGAAATTATTGAAACCTTACCACTGTATGCCATAGACCAAAGTGTTCATTTGGGCATGATGAGTATGCTTTATTTGCCAGCCTTGGAAGAAGCAACAGCCTTTGAAGATCTGCAAGAAGTTATCGCCCGTTTGCGCGCGCCTGGGGGATGTCCGTGGGATCGCGAGCAAACTCATCTTAGCTTACGCCAGCATCTGCTTGAAGAAGCTTATGAAGCCTTGGAAGCGCTGGATGAAGAAAACCCCGACCATTTGCAAGAAGAACTTGGGGACTTAATGTTGCAGATTATACTTCACGCGCAGATTGCCACAGAAGAAGGTGATTTCAACATGACAGATGTGTTGAGGGGGATTAATAACAAACTCAAACGGCGTCATCCTCATGTTTTTGCGGGTTTAGATGTTGATTCGGTCAGTACCGTTTTGCAAAACTGGGAAAAGATCAAAATGCACGAACGCGAGGAGAATCAGCAACAACCTCAGGGTGTTCTTGACAGCGTTCCTAAAATGGCACCGGCATTAAGCCAGTCTGAACAAATTCAGCGCAAGGCTGCGCGGGTTGGCTTTGATTGGAAGACAATTGAGCCTGTGGTTGATAAAATACATGAAGAATTAGCCGAGCTCAAAGCTGCAGATAACCCTGAAGAGCGCGAAAAAGAGGGTGGCGATGTCTTGTTTGCCATGGTGAATCTCTTGCGTTGGCTTAATGTTGACCCTGAAGCTGCTTTGCGTGGGACCAACACGCGCTTCCGGAACCGTTTTGCTTATATTGAAAATGCGGCACATGAACAATGCAAAAGCATTACAGACTTGAGTTTTGAAGAGATGGATGCTCTTTGGGAAGAAGCCAAACATAAATAGTAAAAGCTACGCGCATTAATTTAT
This sequence comes from uncultured Anaerolineaceae bacterium, assembly GCA_964612325.1. Taxonomy (GTDB): domain Bacteria; phylum Chloroflexota; class Anaerolineae; order Anaerolineales; family Anaerolineaceae; genus Mesolinea. The sequence goes on along the minus strand of CAZTEP010000078.1, from coordinate 2,740 downwards.
GTGCGTGCCCTGGCCTAACGAGATGATGAGATGACAAAAGATAAAACAGAAGACTTAGAAACACCAGTAAAAAGCATAGACAGTTCGTCTTCTTTAGATGCGATGGTTGAACAGTCGAACATCGCCGGACAACAAATAGCCAAAGCGGCTTCAATTGTGATGATCGCCTACATTTTTAGTACTTTAATTGGTGTTTTGCGAGGCATGGTTGTTTCGGGTGCTTTTGGCACCTCTGCTGAATTGGATTCATTCAACGCGGCCAATCGTGTGACGGAACTTCTGTTTAACCTTACAGCTGGTGGCGCTTTGGGGTCGGCTTTTATCCCTATGTTCACAGGCTTTTTAACCCGCAAAGAGAGCGATAAAGCCTGGCGTTTGGCTTCTGGCGTACTTAACACTCTGATTATCGCGCTGATTGTTGTCGCGGCATTGATGTGGATTTTTGCTCCAGCCATCGTTGAAAAGGGTTTGTTTGTGCTTAGTCCGGGTACTGATATAACGCAAATTGAGCTTACCGTGCGACTGTTGCGCATCATGTTACCGACCGTGGTAATTTTTGGTGTCAGTGGTTTGGTGATGGGGATGCTTAATGCGCATCAGGTTTTTCTGTGGCCAGCGATTGCTCCAGCGGCTTATTCTTTAGGGATAATATTAGGCGTTGTGGTCTTACCAAAGTCAATGGGGATTGATCGTTTGGCTTTTGGTACGTTGATTGGCGCGATTGGGCACTTTTTAATTCAGGCACCAAGTCTTTTTCGATTGCCCAAACGTAAATATCACGTTTTAGAAGGCCTCAAGAATAAAGCCACCCAACAGGTCTTTAAGTTAATGGGCCCACGGGTATTGGGTGCCAGCGTGGTTCAGCTGAATTTTGTGGCGAATACTATTATTGGTTTGAGCTTAGGTGAAGGCGCAGCAAGCGCGGTTACCTGGGCCTTTACGCTTATGCTGATGCCTCAGGCAGCAATTGCACAAAGTGCTGGCACAGCTTCATTGCCGACGCTCTCGGCACAATATGAACTCAAACAATTTGATGCTTTTAAACAAACGCTGGCCGGCATCATCCGCGCAGTAATGCTTTTGGCCATTCCTGCCACAGTTGCGTTGATCATGCTGCGCGTGCCATTGGTTCAGGTCATTTACGAGCGTGGTCAGTTTGATGCCAATTCAACGGCCATGGTCAGTTGGGCACTGCTTTGGTATGTGGCAGGATTAGTGGGGCACTGTTTGGTGGAAGTGCTTAGCCGGGGTTATTATGCGATGCAAGATACGCGCACACCGGTGATTGTGGGTGTTCTTACGATGAGCCTGAATATTGGCTTATCGTTTTTGTTTGTACGTATACTTACTTATATGCCTCATGGTGGTTTGGCATTGGCCAACTCCCTTGCCACAGGCTTTGAAAGCATCTTTTTGGTTTATATTCTGTGGAAGCGACTTAAGGGTTTGGATGGCAAGAAACTTTTGAGTGCGGTTTGGAAGGCCTTGCTTGCATCAGCAGTTATGGCTGGTGTCATTTGGCTGTGGTTAAGTTTAATGGCGGGACAATCTAAATATATTGTTTTATTGGGTGGCAGTCTGTTAGGGTTTGCGACCTATCTGATTATGATTTGGCTTCTGAAAGTACCAGAATTAGCCTCTGTTATCGCGCGCGTAAAAGGCAAACTTGGCGCGCGAGGTTGAAGGTACTGTCAGCGCTGAGCGTGGCTTGGCGAAAAATCAATCAAACACTTATTCTGAAACTGACTTTGTCGGGTTTAGTCGAGCGAAGCCTTGAATGTGATGGTCTTCAAAACGTTTGAACCCAACTTTTTCATACCAATTTAGCGCGTTGTAATTCCATTCAGTAGCGTCAGTAATCAAGATCACCTGGCGAATATGTTTGACTTCTTCAAAAACACGGCGCATAAGTTCTCTGCCGATACCTTTCTTTTGCCAGACTTCTTTCACCAGGATATCTTGAATGTAGGCGATTGTTTCGCCATCCCCAATGACCCGTACCAAACCAATAAGTTCATCCTGGTCCCAGGCACTGATTACCAGACGCGATGAGGCCACGCCACGTTGCAGTTGGGGCAGATCGTTGGTGTAAGCCGTCCAGCCAACATTAGCGTAAAGCGAAAGCAAATCGTCACTGTGAATAGATTTATCGTATTTATATGTAATCATCTCCACCGCCTTGTTTTGTCTTAGTGGAATAATAAGGGTTGTCTTTTGTTCGCAATTTAATTATAAATCGAAAGTTATTGTTCATATACGGAAAGGGTATATCTGAATGCCAATAACTGAAACTACATGGTTTTTACTGAATAAGTCCGACTAAACGAAAAAGTGATTTTAGAATAGTCGCATCATGAATGAGAATATACCAACTGCTTTGTTTAATTTGAATATGGCAAGCAAATGATTTTGTGCCAAATTGACCAGAGACGCTATTTAAGTGAAAACTTAATTGCCTATCCAATTGGTGCTATCTGATAAAGCGGCTGTTCAGTTAGTCTGTATGAGGCGACCTGTTATGCAGGAAAGATGAGCCAGATAATAATGGCGAAAACCACACCAAAGAGCAAACCTGCCGCGGCTTCAGCGGGGGAATGGCCAATGACCTCGCGTAAAAATTTAACTTCGTCTTCCGGCAAATTGCGATGAGCCAAAGCTTCGCGTACGATTTCGTTGATGCGTTTTGCATGTAAACCTGCTTGCCGGCGCACTCCCGTGGCATCATAAACCACGATGATGG
>CAZTEP010000077.1:0-6607 GCA_964612325.1 uncultured Anaerolineaceae bacterium | reverse complement strand
CACATTAACCAACACGCCTACTTTGACAAACACGCCTGAACCCACCTGGACACCCTTGCCACCCGTCTCACACACCGTGACAAAGGACCAACAGTGTTTAACAATTGCATTACTTTATAACACCTCAGTTCAAGCCATTATCCTTGAAAACAAATTAGATGCTAACTGTACCATTTCAGAAGGCCAGGTCTTATTGGTACCCTTGCCAACCCTCACACCATCGCCAGTGCCATCCGCCACGCCTGAGGATCTTCCTGAAGATGAACGATGTACAAACGTCATGCCTATTACCGTAGGCCCTAACGACACCTTGAGTTCTATCGCCGCTAATTATTCGGTTTTAATGAAAGACATCATGGACCACAATGGCATGAGCAACGATATCGTGCGCGTGGGTCAACCCCTTGAAATACCCCTTTGCTACCGCCTGCCCACCCCCGGACCAACCCCAACCCCCACACCAGTGCCTCCTTATCCTGGGCCAAATCTGTTATTACCCCGTTCCGGTGCCTACTTCCCACCCAGCGAGGATGGCGTTACCCTCCAATGGGCATCTGTGGCAAATCTTTATCCAAACGAGCTTTACCGCGTCGTTGTTAAAGACATTACATCTACCGATGAACGCAGTTTAGTTGAGTATGTCACCGATACCAAGTTCATCTTACCCATCAGTTTTAGACCAACAGAATCCACACCACATATCATTCAATGGACTGTTTCAGTCGCCCGACGTATAAATGACGATCCGGCCAATCCGATTTACGAAGAGGCCGGAGTACAAAGTGAACCAAGAGTGTTTATTTGGAGTGGTAGCGGTACACAACCCTAAAAGCATGCCTAATTAAAGCATCAAAGCAAATTACTCTTTCAAAGCTTCAATGTAATGCGTAGCAGAAATAGCCGCGGCAGCACCCATACCTGCCGCGGTGACAACTTGTCGATACAAGGGGTCTGCAACATCACCAGCAGCAAAAACCTGAGGCACACTCGTTTGCATATGTTCATCAACAATAATGTAACCCTTGGCGTCAAGAGCGATTTGATCAGCCAGAATATCGGTAATCGGCGTTTGACCAATATAGACAAACAAACCATCGCTTGGTACTTTTGTCACCTCATCCGTCTTTAGGTTTTTAAGCACCAATGATTCCACAGAGTTTTCACCTTCTATTTCGCTGACCACTGAATCCCAAATAAACTTAATCTTCGGGTTTTCCCGTGCGCGTTTTTCCAAAATAGCACCTGCACGTAGCTGATCGCGACGGTGAATAATCGTAACACTATCAGCAAAACGGGTTAAAAAGATTGCTTCTTCAACAGCAGCATCACCACCACCTACGACATGCACATTTTTACCCCGATAAAAATAACCATCACAGGTTGCACAATTTGAAATACCACGACCTTGCAAAGCCTCTTCACCCGGTACACCTAAACGGTTATATTCCGTGCCCATGGCCAAAATCAATACATCCGCTGTAAAAACTGTGCCGTAAGTTTTGACTGTAAAAGGCCGCTGGCTTAAATCAAGCTCACTAACCATGTCATAGACAATCTCAGTACCAAATTCACGCGCTTGATCTTCAAACAATCGCCCTAATTCTGGTCCTTCAATCCCTTTTGGAAAACCAGGATAATTTTCAATCGTATTTGTTTTGGAAGGCTGTCCGTAAAGTTTCATACCTGTAATAAGTAAAGGATTCAACTCTGCCCTTGCAGCATAAATGGCCGCCGTAAATCCAGCAGGGCCTGATCCAATGATAATTAATTGACGGTGATTCTCGTTAGTCATATCTTTCCTCTTTTTGTATTCCCACTTAAAAGGCTCACTTGATGCAATCCTTTTTTGGTTTTTTAGATTATTATCGTCCATTATTTTTAGATTTTATCACGCTGAAGTGAGTTTTATCATATAATGTATAGAACCTATAAATCACAAAAGAGGTTATCTATGGATAATGAACTAACCGCTATCAATTTTTTTAAGAATAATCGCGAATTGTTTTTAGAGAAATACTTTAACATTTTGCGCATTCCTTCAGTATCAACCGACCCTGCTCATGCGCCTGACATGGTTCGTACCGCAGAATTTTTGGCTGACTATTTCAAAGACCTTGGCATGGACCGGGTTGAAATATTCCCTACCCGTGTTCACCCAATTGTTTATGCTGAAAAAAAATCACAACACCCGGAATCAAAAACCCTGCTATTTTATGGGCATTATGATGTGCAACCCCCAGATCCTTTACACGAATGGCGTTCAAAACCCTTCGAGCCAACCCTTATAGATGATTACGTTTACGCGCGCGGTGCGTCAGATATGAAAGGCCAGGTAATGGCTTCAATCTTCGCCTTGGAAAGTGTGCTCAAAACCGCCAATTTACCACTAAACATCAAATTCATCATTGAAGGTGAAGAAGAAATTGGCTCGCCTTCACTTGAAGAGTTCCTCGAAAATAACACTGAATTGCTCAAATGCGACATGATTCTCAACCCCGATGCCGGCATGATTTCAGCCAACCAACCCACCATCGTTTATGGTTTGCGAGGTATGGTTTATTTTGAACTCCGCATCGATGGCCCAAAAATGGACTTACACAGCGGCCTCTTTGGTGGCAACATTGCCAACCCGGCCAACGTTATCGCGAACATCATTTCAAAGTTACATAATCCAGATGGCACCGTTGCCATTCCCGGTTTCTATGATAAAGTTCGCGCACTCAGCGAAGAAGAACGTGAACTTATAGCTGCTGCTGGTGGACAGGAAGACGCATACATTAAACTAACTGGCGTACCCAGACTTTATGGCGAAGAAGGCTTTACGATGCTCGAACGCCAGGGGGCGCGTCCAACACTGGATGTAAATGGTCTCTATTCCGGTTACATTGAGGAAGGTGCCAAAACCATCATTCCTGCCTACGCCAAAGCAAAGATTTCATGCCGTTTAGTGCCTGACCAAAATCCAGAAGAAATTTACAAACTCATTCAAAGCTACATTGCCAGTTTGGTACCCAACACGGTCCGCGCTCAAATATTCAAGCACTCTCTAGGTCCTGCCTACCTGGCAGTTGACGCGCCAGGCACAAAAAACCTTGCATAAGCTCTTAGCAAAACCTGGGGTAAACCTGTATCGCTCAAACGTGAAGGGGGGTCTATCCCTGTAGCCACAAGCATGCATCACCTTTTGGGTGTTAAATCTATGCTTACAGGATTTGGCCTCCCTGATGATGCCATCCATTCACCCAATGAGCGCCAGCACATGCCCACCTGGACCAAAGGCATTGAAGCACTCATCCGTTTCTATCTGAGTTTTGCTGAGTGAAAAACACAAAATCAAACGAACTGAAGATGCCCGCCTATGGCGGGCAAGCTGTCATTGAAGGTGTCATGATGCGTGGCAAACGCTTTTTAGCTATGGCTGTTCGCGATCAAACTGGCCAAATTAAAATACATGATGAAAAACTTCCGGCCATCTACAGCTCAAAATGGATGCGCGTTCCCTTTTTGCGTGGTCTTTTTAGTCTTTGGGACTCATTAAATTTAGGCACACGCATGATTACCCTCTCCGCCAATATGTCTGGAAATGAAGATGAACAAATCGATGGTAAAAGCATGGCCTTGGTGACGGTTATATCATTACTCATCGCGATGGTTGTTTTCTTCCTGCTTCCGGCACTCATTGCGAATTGGCTTGGCAAACTCATACATTTAAGTGCCTGGTGGAGCAACATCATTGAAGGACTAATTCGCATCATTATTTTAATCGCGTACATGGCACTTGTTGGCCAAATGAAAGACATCAAGCGTGTATTTGCTTATCATGGTGCGGAACATAAAACCATCAATGCTTTTGAAGCTAACGCGACTCTCAATCCGAAAGAAGTTTCCCAGTATAGTCTGCAACATCCACGCTGCGGTACATCTTTCATGCTCACCCTCGTTTTGATAAGTGTCCTGATTTTTTCCCTGTTTGGCCCCATGCCCATCGTTTGGCGGCTCATCTCGCGCATTTTGATGATTCCTGTTGTTGCTGCCATTTCTTATGAATATATTCGTTGGTTAGCATCCGCGATTGATAAATCCACCTTTCTTCGCTGGATTATCAAGCCCAATTTAGCCCTCCAAACACTGAGCACCCGTGAACCCTCACAGGAAATGTTAGAAGTTTCAATTGCTGCATTAAACCGCCTCTTGGAACTTGAAAACGACCAATCATCCAACTCTAACGCAAGTATAGGTTAACCAACATGAAAGGCTGGCAACAAATACTACTGGGTATCATCATTGGTATGCTTTTTGCTGGCCTTATCATGCTTTTCATCTTACCCAACCGAGGTAAAGCCATTGCGTTGGTTACAAAAACACCTAACCACACCCCACCTCCCACCCAAACCCTTGCGCTTATTCAAGTCCATATCTCTGGCGCGGTTAATCAACCTGGGCTTATTGAGCTGCCAAAGGACGCACGTTTGGCAGACGCAATTGAAAAAGCTGGAGGTTTGCCTCAGGGCTATGACCAAAACCTTTTAAATTTGTCTGAAATACTCACTGATGGCCAACGAATTCATATCCCACAAATTGGCTCAGAAAACAATCCTTTTGAGCTTCCTCAACGCGGTCAATCTACCATTACAATTGAAGAAAATGCTTTGGTAAACATCAACACGGCTGACCTTGACAAGCTTTGTACTCTACCTGGCATCGGTCCTTCCAAAGCTCAGGCAATTATTAATTACCGGGAAGAAAACGGCCTCTTTTTGCAACTGGAAGATATTTTAAAAGTTAAAGGCATTGGCCCCTCTATCTTTGCCTCTATTAAAGATTTAATCACATTGGATGACAACTAAACCCTTCAAGCAAATTAGCCTTCAAACATGTATAATTAGATTAAATAATTCGTATAAACGATGACAAAGGTCAAAACCTAATGCGAAAGCGAACTAACGCAGATAAGATACCTACAAAAACGCAAAGAATGCTCCGCATCATTATTCTTGTTGTGAGTAGTATTATCGCTTTCTTTTTAATGATATTGCCTGAATATTTAAACAATCGTGGTGTTCAAATTAACATTGGTGAAGCCGCTATCGAAGATATCCTGGCACCTTACTCCATCAATTATGAATCAAAAGTACTCACCGACCGTGCAAAAATCAACGCTGCTGGTGCTGTGGAGGACGTTTATCTTCCCTCCGACCCCAATATTGCACGCACCCAACTCCATTATCTTGAAACAGCCCTGGCTTATATCACCAGTGTAAAGACAGATCCCCATTCAAGCCATGAACAGAAAATAGAAGACCTCATGGCTATGCAGCATCTGAAATTAAGTGTTGAAGACTTCAATAATATCCTTTCTATGGATATGAACGATTGGCAGGCTGTTGGTGTTGAATCCGCACGCGTTTTGGAGAATGTTCTTCGAGAAAATTTGCGTGAAAACCAGGTAGAACGCGCCCGCAACAACCTGCCTAACGCAATCAAATTCAGCTTTAAATTAGAACAAACCCAAATTACTACATCTATCGTTTCTCAGCTCATTGTTCCAACAAGCCCTTACAGCGCTGAAGAAACCCAACGTGTTCGTGATCAAGCCATGGCTAATGTGCAACCTGTTACACGCCAAATTATTGCGGGCGAGGCCATTGTGCGACGTGGTGAAATCTTGGCCGAAGCAGATATGGAAGCCCTTGAAGTTTTCGGCCTCACCTCTCCAACAGACCAAACTAATTCCTACATCAAAAATGCAGTCATTGTGCTCGTTTCTACTTTGATTCTATCCATTTACTTTAAACTCCGTAGCACTGAAGCGATGCGTGACACTTTGGCCATACTTTTGGCTGCTGCATTTTTCTTACTCTTTCTTGGAATTGGACGGTTTTTCATTATGGGAAACACGGTTTGGCCTTATCTTTTCCCATTAGCTGCTTTTGGTCTCACAATTAGCATTATTTTTAATTTTGAATATGGTGCAATTCTTAGCCTGCTCTTAAGCTTTATGACAATCTATGGCTTCAGTTACGAGGCTGAACTCATCATTTTCTATCTCATTCCTGGCCTTGTTGCTATGCTTTTACTCGGTAATGCGCGACGTCTTGGCACCTTTTTTGGCGCTGGATTTGCCAGCAGTGCGTTTGCAGTTGCCATCGTCATTATTTTTAGATTAGGCGATTCCTATACAGACTGGCTTGGTTTAGGCACCTTGTTAGCATCCTCTTTGTTCAATGGCCTCGCTACCGCCACCTTGGCTTTACTTCTACAGCATATTTTTGCACTAATTCTTGATTTACCAACGTCCTTACAACTTATGGACATTTCACGGCCAGATCACCCACTTTTGCAGATGCTTTTAAACAACGCGCCGGGCACTTACCAACACAGTTTACAAGTCTCAAACCTCGCTGAACAAGGAGCAGAAGCAATTGGCGCAAACCGACTGTTAGTGCGCGTGGGCACCTTATTCCATGATATTGGCAAAGCCACAAATGCCAGTTTCTTTATCGAAAACCAGGTGCGCGAAAACATTAATTCACATGATGATTCTGACCCTGTTGAAACAGCGGCAACAATCCTCGCACATGTCACTGATGGCGTTGCCCTCGCAAAA
>CAZTEP010000076.1:0-6641 GCA_964612325.1 uncultured Anaerolineaceae bacterium | reverse complement strand
CTAAGTGTAACCTTTAGATCAATTAATAAAGACAATGTTTTTTATCAGTTGAGTTTAACTAAAGGGCCATTATTGCTGTCGAATGAAGCGCAACTTGAGTCGATTGAACCTTTTGAAACGTATGGAAAGATAAACTTTAGCGAAAGTTGTTTTGATGTTTCTGATATTAATCACGACATAAGATGGTTTGTGAAAGACTTCATAACTGAAAACTGTCGTACTAATCCTGAATTCATTTTGAGTACTTCGCATGATATTCCAAAATATGATGACCCATATCGTGGAATGCGAATAGAATTAGCCAAAACAATTGATTGGAAATCTATTGACTTCAAAACTTATTTATTAAGCATTCTCGGACCGACTGAAATGTGGGAGTCTGAGAATGCTATTCTTTGGGCAAGAACAAATCTTTTTACAGGAGCAATACCAAAATGAAATGTTGTAAAACACAAGAATTTCCTAAAACAATCGCAATTGACGGGCCTGCCGCGTCTGGAAAGTCGACGATTGGCGCGATTGTCGCTGATAAATTGAATTATGTTTGGCTGGATACCGGCATTATGTATAGAGCTGTTGCATGTGAGGCGTTGGAAACAAATGTGGCAATTGATGACGAGCCACGTGTGACTGAACTCGCAGAGGGTTTGGATGTCGATGTTTTGCCAGCAACAGTTGAAGATGGCAGACAATTTGATGTCCTGGTGAATGGAAAAGACCGAACATGGAAGATTCGCTCAAACGAGGTTAATAGCTCTGTTTCTGAGGTTTCCGTTTATCCCGGTGTGCGCAAAGCTATGACAGAATTACAACGAAAAATTGCTTCCAAAGGGAACATTGTTGTTTTAGGTCGGGATATCGGAACTGTGGTATTGCCAAATGCTGACCTTAAAATATATCTTGATGCGTCTATTGAAGTAAGGGCATATCGCCGTATGTTGGAAGAACAAGCGCGTGGTAATCAATTGGATTTAGAAAAGACCATTGAGATGTTAAAACACCGGGATGTAATCGATTCTACACGTGAACATGCTCCATTAAAAATTGCTGAAGATGCTATTATGGTTAATACTGATGAGCTGAGTATTGATCAGGTTGTTGATAAAATAATGAAAATTGTGAATGAATGGCGACCGAAGGGTTAAGTTCATTCGGTTGACATGCTATAATTATTTTTATGAATCATCATCAGCTTTTAGTTAGTTTTAACTATTTATCAAAAGCTAAACTAATTCCATTCGGAACATATTTACTCTTCGCTATATTAATGGGGGCCTTGGTTTGGGTACTTATCCATTTTAAGAAAAAAGACAATAAATATGATAAAAAGGATTTTCTTTTCTTGCTTGGAAGTGCTTTGGCGGTTATACCTGTTTCACTATTGGGATTAAAATTCACAATTCAAGATTTGAATATAACTGATTTTTTTAGATCATCCTATTTCTTCATTGGTTTTTTGCAAATGGCATTAATTGTTGTGGTGCTTGGACGTTTAGGCCATATTCCAGCATTTTGCGTTGGTTTGCTGATTGGTTTAATACAATTTATTATATATAAACAAGATATCACGCTGATTGTCGTTTACGCTGCTTTTCCTGTTGTATTATTAAAAATATTAATTTTGCCACAACTGAACCGTCCCTTGAGGATTGCTAATCGAAAATGGATTAGCGTGTTTCTTGCCTGGCTCTGTTTGTTATTGCCGATTGCGATATTAATTTGTACCAGAACGCTTTTCTTAAGATTGCCATTTAGCTGGTTTTTAATAAAATACGCATTGTTTATTTGGATGAGTTTAATCCCTGCAATGATTATCGGTACAGGGGCACTTTGGCTTTTTCAAAGCAAGTATTTTGTTCATTGGCGACTTGAAGAGTTTGTTAAAATTTCAAATCCACTTGATGAATTGAAACCAGCAATTGAGCAAATCAGGCTTCTAAGTACTGGGAATTATGATTCGGAATTATTGACAAAGGCGAATAGTCCACAAGGACGTACATTACTTCAAGCGATTGAAAATTTGCGAAAGAATCTTCAATTTAGGCATGAAGCGCAAACAAGATTGCTATCATTGGATCCATCTCATTACTCAAAAGAAGGCTATGATCTTATTTTATCTTCAGTTTTACGTGCGGCCTTAACACGTGATGCCAGTTCTGCCAGACTTTTGTTTGTCGAAAGAGACCCAAAAGTTGATGTGTACATTATTCGATCACGGTTTGGACAAGGTGAAAACACACGATTATACGCCTATCTCGACGGTATGATTTTGGATAAATTGGGAAAACAGAATCAATTAATCTTATCAGATATCAAACTAGACCATTATTTTGGATTAAGTGCTGGCACTCCATTTCCTCAATCTGTTGTGGCGTTGCCGCTCAATGATAAAGGTCAATTGAACGGCGTGTTGTGGATTGGATTTGATCAAAAAAAGTGGTTTTCTCAAGAAGATATCAAGTTTTACCACGAGTTGGCTTTTCGTGCTTCTGTAGCTATTGCAACTAAATTGGAAACTCAACAGCTTATCGCAGATAAGGCCAACATTGAATTAGGCCTTAATGCCATACCTCATGCTGTCTTTATTTTAAGTAGCGAACACAACATTACATTTATGAATGAACGAGCCAAAGCTTTGGCACGTAAGGTGAAAGGCTTGCTTGAAGCTGATGAAGGAAATTATCGTTTTTCTCATCCCAGGATAATCGAACTTCTTGGCAGGCAAAGAGAGGTCAATGTTTTTAATAGCGGTGTGGCGTTTGATAATGGGGAAGCATACGATATTGAACTTTATCCGTTAAAACCTAATGAAGAGAGCAAAGCGTTGGTTGTGTTTATGATTGACCAGGCATGGTTAAGCCAGGTAAACATGAAAAGGACTGAATTTGTTAGCAATATTAGCCATGACCTTCGCTCGCCGATAAAAATGATTAAAGGCCATTTGATATTGTTAAAACGAATGGGGAACTTAAATAAAGAACAACAAGGATATTTAAGGTCGATTGAAGAATATATTGAAAATATGAGTTGCCTTGTAAACAAAATGTTGAGTCTCGAAAAGTTGGATAGTGAAGAAAGCATTGATTATAGTCGATTTGATTTTAAGCAAAAATTGGAGGAGGTTATTCGTTTATTATCACCAATTGCTCAGCAAAATAAAGTCGAAATAAAAAGTGAATATAAAAACATGCCATCACCTTATATATCAGGGGATGTAACACTATTAGTGCAGGCACTCTATAACCTTATTGAAAATGCAATTAAGTACAGTCCAAAGGGAGGAGAAGTTGTGGTTACAGTTGAAAAAGATGCTTCATGGCTGCATGTTATAGTGCAAGATAAAGGAAGAGGTATTGCGCCATTGGACCAACCGATGCTTTTCGAGCGTTATTTTCATGTAAATGATGAAAGTGGCTATGAAAACAGAGTTCAGGGATTAGGTTTGGCTATAGTTAAATCAATTGTAGATAAACATGGTGGCAATGTACGTGTTGAAAGCCAACTTGGTGAGGGTAGCCGATTCTACATGGATATTCCGGTTCATAAATTAAGTTGAAATATGTTTTATAAAAGCTTATACTAAAGTCGGTAAAATGAATAAGGGAATGACGAAGTAAAACTTGACATATCCATGCATGTTAAGCTAAAATTGAAAATTGCGCAAATTGTATTAAAAGGCCACATAGCTCCAGAAAAAGTATTTTCCGGCAGGCTTTTTATGTCTTAATTTAGTCGTCATTACCAGGAGGTATGAGTGGATATCAATCAAACGGATGTAAATCAAACAGAGCCTAAACAAGAACAGAAAACTGAAACTAAACGCGAGCCAAAACAGATTGAAGCGCTCCGCATCAATCTTGCCTCTCCAGAAGTAATTCGAAATTGGTCATATGGTGAAGTATTAAAGCCAGAAACTATTAACTATCGACGATTGCGACCGGAAAAGGATGGCCTTTTCTGTGAAGCTATATTTGGTCCAACCAGAGACTGGCAATGTTACTGTGGTAAATATAAAAACCCTCGATATAAAAGCATTGTTTGTGATAAGTGTGGTGTAGAAGTCACTCGATCATCTGTTCGACGTGAACGAATGGGGCATATAGAGCTTGCTGCTCCGGTTGCTCATGTTTGGTATTCCAAACGAATCCCATCGTATCTCGGCTTAATATTAGATATATCCAGACGAAATCTTGATCGCGTGCTATCTTATGCGTTGTATATTGTCACCCATGTTGATGATGAAAAACGACAAAATGAGCTTAAAAAACTTGAAGACAAAATTAGCATTTCTGAACACGAATTGAGTGATCAGCTTAATAATGAAATTATTGACCTCAAAAAAACACGTGATACAAAGCTAAGGGAAATTGACGCTCAAATAGAAAATGCAAAATTGCAGTTCGATGAAAAAGTTGCTGGATTGTTTGCGCCTGCGATTGAGGAAGGAAAACGTCTTGAACGTGAACTTACTGATCGAATGGGAAAAAGCTATAAGAAACCCATTATTTTTAGTGCGGATGGTGTTGAGCACGTTATTGTAGAAAGTGATACAAAGATTAGCTCTGCGCATTTTACCAAGATGCAGGAAATTGTTTCCCAACACACTAATAGTCTTGAAGCTTCATTAAATGCGGAGAAAGATGAAATTCTAAAAACGCTTCAAATGGAAAAGGAAGCTGTTAGAGCTAAGTTCGATTTAGCTTCAGAAGAAAAACGTAACCTGTTGTTGGATCAGGAAGAGCTTACAAAGACTGAAAACGCTAAATTGCGAGACGAGTTATATGAATTGCAACCATGGACTTTTTTGAGTGAATCTCACTATCGTGAATTAAAATCAAGATGGGGACACATCTTCAACGCAGATATGGGTGCTGAAGCTTTCTATGATATTCTCAAACGAATTGACATCAATTTGTTAGCAGAATCTTTATGGGAAGAAGCGAGAACTACCAAGAGTAAACAAAAACGCAAAAAAGCGACCAGCCGCTTGAAAGTTGTAGAGGCTTTTAGACGTTCTAATAACAGACCGGAATGGATGATATTAACTGTTTTACCAGTTATACCTCCTGATTTGCGTCCAATGGTGCAATTGGATGGAGGACGCTTTGCAACTTCTGACCTAAACGATTTATATCGACGGGTTATAAACCGGAATAATCGTTTAAAGCGCTTACTCGAATTAGGTGCGCCTGAAGTGATTGTTAGAAATGAAAAACGGATGCTTCAAGAAGCGGTAGATTCATTGATTGACAATTCTCCTACCAACCGCTCAATGTCGCGACGTGGTCGTCGTGAATTGCGATCATTATCCGATATGCTTAAAGGTAAGAAAGGTCGATTCCGACGAAACCTTTTAGGTAAACGCGTTGATTATTCAGGCCGATCAGTTATTGTCGTGGGACCACACTTAAAACTATATCAATGCGGTTTGCCTAAATCCATGGCCCTTGAACTCTATACACCTTTCGTTATTGCTATATTAATACATAAAAAATTAGCTACAAACATAAAATCTGCAAAGAAGCTTATTGCAAAAGGTAAGAGTGAAGTTTGGGAAGCATTGTCTGAAGCTATTCAAGAGCGACCAGTTTTGCTTAACCGAGCTCCGACTCTTCACCGTTTGGGTATCCAGGCTTTCGAACCAATTCTGATTGAAGGCAGTGCGATTCAATTGCATCCATTGGTTACTACAGCTTTTAATGCTGACTTTGATGGTGACCAAATGCCAGTCCACGTTCCTTTATCTGATAAGGCTGTAGCAGAAGCACGAGAGTTAATGCTTTCAACTAAGAATCTGCTATCACCTGCTAGTGGTGAACCGATTATTAGTCCAGGAAAAGACATGGCTTTAGGTGTTTATTACTTAACCATGGAAATTGATGAAAAGGATCATCATAAGGGAGATGGACGTGTATTTGGTGACATTAACGAAGTTTTGCTTGCTTATCAACTTGGACAAGTGGAGATTCATACAAAAATCAAATTACTTGTAACGACATGGTTTGATAACAGGAGGATTCAAGAAATCATCAATGAAGATAGAGAAGAACACATTAAGAAACCACCTTTTGGAAAAGTTAATCTTCGCTTGAAATCACCCAAGAAAGAAATAATTGACACAACTGTTGGTAGAGCAATCTTTAATGATATATTGCCAGATAAATCACGTTTTATCAATTTCCCTCTCGATAAAAATGGCATTAAGGGATTAATAGAAACAATTTATGATATTGATGGTGAATACGCGACAACGATAGTTGCCGATGCTATAAAGGATATTGGTTTTAGATATGCAACTCAAAGTGGAATAACCCTTGCTGTTTCAGACATTGATATCCCAGATGAAAAGCCCGTCATTTTAAAGGATGCACTTGAACATGTTGAAAAAAATATCGAAGCGTTTTATCATCGCGGTCTTCTTACTGAAAATGAAGAAGAAAAGCTTATCATAAAACATTGGGAAAATATCAAGGATAAAATTAGTGATATCGTGATTAAAAAATTGAAACCAATGAACAATCTGACTGTAATGGCCGTTTCTGGTGCCACAAAAGGTGGAAACGATACGATTACTCAGATGGCTGGTATGCGCGGTTTGGTAGGTGATCCAACTGGACGCCTTGTGCCAATGCCTATTCAAT